>JABMQW010000232.1 GCA_013203115.1 Fidelibacterota bacterium | reverse complement strand
TGCCATTAATTTCAGATCAACTGGGCAATCGCACCCGCACCAACAGCGAAGCCCTGCTCGGTGTGATTGCCAAGAAAAAAGAAGTGGATTATTCGGCGGGAATAGCCATTACTTCAGGTGTTTATCCCGATGAAAATACCCACATCGAGACCGTACGTTACGGTAAAGGCCATGATGCCATGGCCCTGCTCACAACCCTGCTGGTTGGGGGTGGTAAATCCTGGCCCCGACCGCTACGATTTTTGGGTAACATCATTCGTCATCCGCTGACTTTTCTGCGCTTCTTGATCCCCTTCGGCTGGGCGCGACGAGCAACGATTCTGCTGGTGATGCAGAAGATCGACAATTATTTGCGACTGGAATACAAGCGACGCTGGTGGCGCCTGGGTGGCCATTCAATGAATACTAACTGGCACACCGTTAAAAAGGTACCCAGTTACATTCCAGTGGCTAATGATTTCGCTGAACGGATGGCCAAAAAAATCGATGGCCGTCCCGCCAGTTGCCTGCCCGAAGTACTGCTCAATACTTCCACTACCGCCCATATTCTGGGGGGTTGCGTGATGGCCGAATCAGCCGAAAAAGGCGTCATCGATTTCAACGGTAAAATCCACGGTTATGATAATCTTTATGTGATTGATGGTTCGGTGATCCCTGCCAACCTGGGCGTTAATCCCAGCCTGACGATTACCGCTGTGGCGGAATATTTTATGGATAAATTTCCGGTGAAAGCCAATGAGTAACAGGCAATAAGTAATTAGCCCAATGACCATTGACTATTGACCATTGACTATTGACCATTGACTTCTAACTAATGACCAAATTCACTAATTGCTTCAACCCTGCCACCGGTGAAAATATCGGACAGGTTCCGCTAACAACCACTGAAGAATTAAAGCAAATTTTTAGCAAAGCCCGCCAAGCCCAGAAGGAATGGGCAGCCCGGCCGGTGAACGAACGCGCACGTTATATCTTTAAGGTCCGCGATTACCTGGTAGAAAACGCCGATGAAATCGCCACAATCATTTCACAGGATAATGGCAAGGTTAAACTGGATGCCATGGTCGGCGAAGTCTTCGCTACTGCTTTAGCGGCTAATTATTATGCCAAGCATGCCAGTCGCTTTTTAAAAGACAAAAGATTACAGGCCGGCAGTCTGCTCCTGATTTATAAACGGTCCAAGGTTATTCAGGTACCTTACGGTGTGGTGGGAATCATTTCTCCCTGGAATTACCCCTTCGGAATTCCCTTCCACGAGATTACCTTCGGCCTGCTGGCCGGTAATGCCATCGCAATTAAAACTGCCACCGAAACCCTGGCTGTAGGCCAGAAGCTAGTGGATATTTTTCAGCAGTCGGGATTGCCGGAAGGCATCCTCAATTTCGTCAATATTCCCGGCCGTGAGGTGGGTAAAGCTTTCCTGGAAAATAGAATTGATAAATTATTTTTCACCGGATCGGAAGCAGTCGGTAAAATTCTCAGCCACCAGGCAGCCGACACCCTGACACCTCTCAGTCTGGAACTGGGCGGCAACGACCCCATGTTGGTCTGCCCCGACGCCGATATTTCCCGGGCCGTCAACGGAGCGGTTTGGGCCGGCTTCACCAACACCGGTCAGAATTGCGGCGCCACGGAACGCGTGTACGTCCATGAGCAAGTCTACGATCAATTCTGCAAAATATTGCAGAAAAAAGTAGCTAATTTCAAGATCGGTCTCGGCACCGATCTCACCAACGACATGGGCGTCATGACAACCACCAATCAGGTTAAGATCGTACAGGAACATCTGGAAGATGCACTGGCGCAAGGAGCGAAGATTCTGGTGCAAACCGACCCTGCTGATAACAGTCTGAAAAATGTTCTACCGGCGGTGGTGTTGACCAATGTCAACCACAAAATGCGGGTCATGCGGGAAGAAACTTTCGGGCCAGTTCTGGCGATCATGAAAGTGGCGGACATGGAAGAGGCGGTCCAACTGGCCAACGATAGTGATCTGGGTCTGACCGGTTCGGTGTGGTCGCGGGATCGCCAATCTGCCGAGGTGTTAGCCCGCCGCTTGGAAGTGGGAGCGGTACTAATCAATGATCATTTAATGAGCCATGGCATGGCCGAAACGCCTTGGGGCGGCTTTAAAAATTCCGGTAATGGTGGGCGCACCCATGGTCAATGGGGATTCGAGGAAATGACCCAACCCCAGGTGATCGTCCAGGATTATTTCCCCTTTGCCCGTCAATCGATGTGGTGGCATCCCTATAACAAAAATATCTATAACGCTTTTTTGCATCTACCAAAATTGTTATTTGGTAATTCGATCAAAAAACGGCTCCAGGGTTTGTGGGCGTTGATCCGGGTGTTGCCGAGGTATTATAAAACGTGATAAAGTACAAAGTGTTAAAGTGTTAAGGTGTTAAGGTGTTAAGGTGTTAAGGTTCAGATGCCAGATAGGTTATAATTTTATTGGTAGCGTGATTGGTATTTGATTTTTCAATTTTAATGTTATCACACCCGTTAAACCGGGCCAGTCCGTTTAATCCCTCGGCCAGAACCGGTCCAATATCATCATATTCCTCAAATCCCGGTTCAAACTGTAGAAATCGAATAGTCAACTCCTTTTTCTTCCGCTCCGCTTTGGGATCAAGACGGCCGATCAGCCGGTCACCCCAGAGGATCGGCAGAACAAAATAGCCCCATTTCCGTTTGGCAGCAGGAACGTAACACTCTAGAGTATAATCAAAATCGAACAGCCGTTTCGCACGTGAACGCTGGATAATCAGGTTGTCGAATGGCGATAGAAAATGGATTTTGAGACTGTCTAGCGGTTTATCAAGATTTCCCAGGTAGTCCGGTTTAGTCCAGTTAACCTGGGACTGCCCATCTATCATTATATCCAGTAGTTCACCAGCGTTGACCAGTTCACTGATGGCGGTCTTTATTTCATCTTTCCCAGCCAGTTGCAAATGGTTGCAAATTTCCTTTTCGGTGGCAATACCAAATGCCTGCAAGGCGCGCCGAACATGAAAGCGAGCCAGTTCTTCACCAGTTGGCAGAGTTGTGTCGATTTCCGCCGGCAGTACCCGTTCGGTTAAATCGTAGATGCGATGGAATTTCTCCCGGCGGGTGACCATCAATTCGCCACGCCAGAGTAACATTTCCAGTGCTACTTTTTCCGGTTTACGTCCGCCCCACTGGTTTTTCACACCATTCTCTAGTGCCTTAAAATCCCTGACGCCCAGTGGACCTTCTGCGCGAATCCGCTCCAGCACCGGCTGCATCAGGTGACCAAAATTGCGCAGGCGCTCCTGCTCCCATTTGGAATGGGGATCAGTCGTTTTCAGCATCGCCGGGCGGTAAAACCGATAATCCGACATGGGCAGGTATGAGACAGCATGCCCCCAGTATTCGAAAATTTGCCGGTCGGTTGCCAGCAATTGATCCAGAAATTCCAGCCGGTAATCGGGTAGGCGGGTCCACAGGGTATGGTGATGGGCGCGGTTGATCACATTAATCGTATCAATCTGAATGTAGCCCAGTTTTTTGATCACCTGGGCTGCGCCATCCTTGCCTATTGGCAAATCATGCCCCGCCAGTAATTGCCGCTGTACTGCGAGTCGACGGGCTTGATCGTTTGTGATTGTTACCGGTTTCATGGAGGGAATTTATGACTAATGATTTTATAAACCGTTAAAACGGTTACCTTGGTTTATACGATCTTACCCACGATTAAAATCGTGGGCTGTGTAAAATTACTATTTTTGTTTTAGCCCACGGTTTTAACCGTGGGTAATTGGGTAACCATGAAATTTAACCGTTTTAACGGTTTCCCAATTTCAGACGGGCAGGGATAAGCTCGCGGTGACCAGCATCAAGCTCGATTTGATCATTAGGTTCGGTTGCTCCAATCCAAAGTGACAAGGCGATTTTGTTTATGCTAACCATCATATTATTACTGTTCTTTGGGAGAATATTTACCTTTACCGAAATTCCGTTCGATCCGGAATTGTATTCTTTCAATTAATTCCTTTGGTTCACACTCATTCCAGAAAATGTAATTATTATGATTAGTATCGAAATGTAAATTATCCTTATCGTCTTCGTGGCAAAGCCAAAGTACTTTTATACCCAACCCTTGTGCATATCCACTTTCAAAATATACGCCATCACGCTGACCGGTAAAATCAGCTAACACAAATTTGCTTTGCCTAATTAAAGATAAAATTTCATCATTAATATTATTCAAATGCTCAGTTTTATCTACACGTAGTGGCTTATAACCTGCATTTAGAACGCTTTCTTCAAACACACTTAAGGTTGCGTCCATACAAGGATCAAACCACATTGCAATAAATGCCATCTGACTATCAATATTAACATATTTTAAGCTGTCCCAATAAGTCCAACCTTCAGGAGTAATATTTTTGTTTGGATCGAGACTTATATAACCTTTTTTCCGCCATAAATAATCTTCCATAATGTATCTGAACTCATTACCATCACAGGTCCAAGAAATTGACAATAATGGTAATAATGATTTAATCCTAGTAACTACTTCAGGAAGTAGATCAGTTCTATGCATATCTTTAGTGATCCCACCTAGCATGTCGGGATGAATCTTGATTGGCATTCCAGCCACAGGATATTCTTTTACTAAATACCTGAATAACTTCTCAGCTTTTTCAGCGACAGTTGGTGTTTTTAATTCCAATAACTTTGGAAAGTCATTATAATAGATAGTCGGACTTTTATTCTCTCTTATCCAACCTGAAATATTAGCAACTTGAATTGATGTTAGGTTATTATATCCGATACGATCCAATAAATCTTTGCTCATTGTGTACTTACCGCATCTAAAACAGTTATAATCTTTAACGATAATATTATCATCATGTGTTAGATACGAGTTCGCATGCAGTGGGGACATGCAAATGGGGCATTTTTCACTCATTGTGTTTCCCTCCGAATAACTTATTCTAAGAATCACTTAAAATTAGGCATTTATAGCATATAATAAAATCATGTCATTTCGAAATGAGACCCGAAGAACTCGGGACGATAGAGAAATCTAAACTGGCTGTGCACAAAACTATTGAAGATTTCTCACCCGCCAACTGGCGGATTCGAAATGACAGGTATCGGTTTATGTGGCGGATTCACCCCAGTATTTCTTCTGAAACCTTAACGCCACATTCACCAGTCCGATCAATACAGGAACCTCGACCAGCGGACCGATCACGGTGGCGAAGGCCACAGCAGAATTGATCCCGAATACTGCAATCGCTACTGCAATCGCCAGTTCAAAATTATTGCTGGCGGCCGTTAATGAGATCGCCGTAGTCTTGGAATAGTCAGCGCCGATCCTGTGCCCCATCCAGAAACTGACCAGAAACATTACCACAAAATAGATCAACAGCGGGGTGGCGATCCGGACCACATCCAGCGGAATCTGAACGATCAAATTGCCCTTCAGGCTGAACATCACCACAATCGTGAACAACAGGGCGATCAAGGTTATGGGACTGATTTTAGGAATGAAAACATTATGATACCAATCCTTACCCCGGGCTTTAACCAGCAGGAAACGAGTCAGCATCCCTGCAATGAAAGGAATCCCGAGATAAATGAAAACACTTTTGGCAATCTGCCCCATGCTCACTTCCACCACACTGCTGCTGAGACCAAATAGGGGTGGCAGAATCGTAATAAATATATAGGCGTATATGCTAAAAAATAGCACTTGAAAGATACTGTTGAGTGCCACCAGTCCCGCTACGTATTCGGTATCTCCTTGGGCCAATTCATTCCAGACGATCACCATGGCGATGCAGCGGGCCAGGCCAATCATTATCAGGCCGGTCATGAATTCCGGGTATTCCCGTAGGAAAACGATAGCCAGCACAAACATCAGAATCGGTCCGATCACCCAGTTCTGTGCCAGCGATAATCCCAGCACCCGCCAGTTGCGAAAGACATCCCCCAGTTCTTCATAGCGCACTTTCGCCAGTGGCGGATACATCATCAAGATCAATCCGATGGCAATCGGCAAGTTGGTAGTTCCGACCTGGAATTGAGTAATGAACCCTTCCACTCCGGGGATTAAATAGCCGATAGCTACTCCGGCAAACATTGCCAGAAAGATCCACAGCGTCAGCCAGCGATCCAGAAAAGATAATTGCTTTGATAAAGATCCCATTCTTAACACCTCATATAATCCGCTACTTTTTCTGATTAACTGCCACAGACCAAATTCCGGTCAATCCCAAGCGCCTGCTGTTTATCATTTTTGATGGTTTCATCATCTGGAAACCAGCCTTCCATCAGTTCCAATATTTGACCTGTGCAGAAATCACGGAGTGACTGATTCAGATTATAATTCACCCATCTGCCATCCTTGAAATCGTGGATCAGTTCAACATCCCGCAGCAGGGACAGGTGTTTGGAAACGGTCGAAGGTGCCAGACCTAAAATTTCAGTGATTTCGCAGACACAGAGAGGCCGGACTTCCAGCATTTTCAAGATCCGAATCCGGTTGGTATCTGACAGGGCTTTGAATAATTTGACTTCGGTGCGCATAATTAATATAATTACATTTCGTTATATGGCGAAGTATACAAATATCATTTCACATACAGCAATAGGAACCTTCCCGGTCTTTGCTTCCGGTAGGAAATATTACCCGGTCAGGATAACTTTTAAGAGTTGACCCTACATTAAATTATTTGGTCTACAAATCGATCACACGCACAATTGTCGCTTGGCGGACCCGGCCAAAATAGCCCTCTTCCTCTAAGGAAAATGCGTCGCTCAAAAGTACGGTATGGCGCTCTGGCATCTTACCTAATTCACGTTTTCATTTTATGTATCTAATCATATAGGCCTGTTTGCCAAGTTTCGTGCCCGGCATTGATCCGCGATTGAAATGCTAAGATCGCATAGTTATCAGGTTGTTGAGGACTGGGTGCTGGTTGTCAGGAACCGGACTGCCGCATCATTGATCCATTCAATTAAAACTGCAAATAATGCCTATAAATACTGATTGTTCTAAATTATGGCAATGATTTAAACTTCACTACCGTTTATGAATACACTGTTATTAGCCCGCCTGCAATTCGCCTTTACAATTGGTTTTCATTATATTTTCCCACCCCTCAGTATTGGACTTGGCCTACTGCTGGTTATCATGGAAGGTGCGTACCTGAAAACCGGTAAAGCTGTTTATTACCAGATGACTCGCTTTTGGGTACGCGTTTTCGGACTGATTTTCGCCATTGGAGTTGCTACCGGAATTGTAATGGAATTTGAGTTTGGTACCAATTGGGCCACCTACTCCCGCTTTGTCGGCGATGTATTTGGCAGCGCCCTGGCCGCCGAAGGGCTATTTGCTTTTTTCCTGGAATCCGTGTTTCTGGCTCTGCTGCTGTTCGGTTGGGATAAAATATCCCGGAAAATGCATTTCTTTTCCACTGTGATGGTAGCCCTCGGCGCTCATTTCAGCGCGATCTGGATTATCGTAGCCAATTCCTGGCAGCAGACCCCCACCGGACACCAAATTGTCGCGCATGGATTAAAAACACGGGCAGAAATTACCGATTTCTGGGCGATGGTTTTCAATCCATCCACTGTTGATCGCCTGAGTCATACAATTATGGGCGCCTGGCAGGCCGGAGCTTTTCTGGTCATCAGCGTGAGCGCCTATTATCTGTTAAAAAAGAAGCATATTGATTTTGCCCGGACCAGTATTAAAATCGCTCTGGCAGTTGCCGTGCTGGCCTCGCTGGGGCAGTTGCTAACCGGTCATTCCAGCGCCGTGATGATCGCCGAGCATCAGCCAGCTAAACTGGCTGCTTTTGAAGGACATTTTCCGGCTTCCGCTCCAGCCGATATGTACCTGCTGGGCTGGGTCAATGATGAGCAGGAACAGGTTTTCGGAATCCGTTTGCCAGGAATACTCAGTCTGATTTTATACGGGGACACAAATACCCCGGTTACCGGTTTACGGAGTTTCGCACCGGAGGATCGCCCACCGGTAAATATTGTCTTTCAGGCCTACCATTTGATGGTAATGATCGGCATGACCCTGATCGGGCTGAGCCTGCTTTCCGCTTGGTTATTTCAAAGAAGACGGCTATTAAAAAATATCCTGATGTTGAAAATACTAATGGTCGCCGTGTTGTTACCGCAGATTGCCAATCAACTGGGCTGGATAGCCGCGGAAGTTGGCCGGCAACCATGGATTGTCTATGGCTTGCTACGTACTTCCGATGCCCTTTCAAAATCCGTTGGTGCCGGAGCCATTCTGAGTTCCCTGATCCTGTTTACATTGATTTATCTGTTGTTGTTTGCGCTCTTCGTTTTCTTGTTGGATCATAAAATTAAAGTGGGACCAGCCGCTGAAGATCTAATAACCGCAACCCATATGGCCGACTCATGACAATCGATCTAAATATTATCTGGTTTGCCTTAGTAGGCTTCCTGTTCACCGGCTATGCTATTCTGGATGGCTTCGATCTGGGGATCGGCACCCTGCACTTATTCACTAAAACCGATCAAGAACGCCGGATCATGATCAATTCCATCGGCCCGGTCTGGGATGGCAACGAGGTCTGGTTAGTCACAGGTGGCGGAGTACTTTTTGCCGCCTTTCCGGAAGCTTATGCCACCGTGTTCTCCGGATTTTACCTAGCATTTATGCTGTTGTTATGTTCACTGATCTTTCGAGCAGTAGCGATTGAATTTCGCAGCAAAATGCCCATGGCTTGGTGGCGGAAAATGTGGGATGTCAGCTTCAGCGCCGGCAGTATACTGAGTGCCTTTTTAATTGGTATTACCGTAGGTAACCTGGTACGGGGAATACCCTTAGATATCCATCATGAATACAGCGGTACCTTCTGGGAACTCATTAATCCTTACGCTATTGCCGTCGGTATTACTACCGTCGCCCTGTTCATGATGCACGGAGCCATCTTCGGCATTCTAAAAACCGAAGGTTCCATTCGGAATAAATTGCTGAGCTGGGTGAATAAAACGATAATATTTTTCGTAATCAGTTATATTACAATCACAATGGCAACCCTGTTATTCATTCCGCACTTTACAGAACACATCCGCAACAATCCCTGGTTATTTATTATAGCAATCGCTAACATGTTGGCGATTGCTAATATTCCTCGCGAAATCAATTCAAAGTGCTATTGGCGGGCTTTTCTATCTTCGTCAGCAGCCATTACCGCCCTCCTGGCCTTGTTTGGTCTGGGCCTGTTTCCGCACTTGGTGTATTCCAATCCATTCCCCGAACACAGCTTAACGATCTACAATGCCGCCTCCAGTACAATGACATTGAAAATAATGCTGATAATGGTTGGGATAGGTATGCCGCTGGTGCTGGGATACACAGTTTCCATCTACTGGATATTTCGCGGCAAAGTACGGTTAGATGAAAACAGCTATTAACCCATTGAAAGTAATTACTCAACCGTTACATCAGCCTGGACTTCCAGCATTTTCAGAATTCGAATCCAGTTGGAAATATTGCCTGGTCAGGATAACTTTTAAGAGTTGTCCTTACGTAAAATTATTTGGTGTATAAATCAATCACTCGCGTGATTGCCGCCTGGCAGACCCGGCAAAAATGGTCCGGGTTACGGGAGAACATGATGCAATCGATCTCCGGGCGGTAGAGTCTCTGGGCCTGATAACCGGCACCCTCAAAAGCGCCGACAATACCATAATATTGATTAGCTTCCAAAACCGGCACTGTTGTTCGTTTAACAGCATCAAACAAAGCATTCATAGAATCAGCGTTGGAACCGGAAGCAATCATCTGAGTTCGTTTATTTTGGTAATTTACGCGAGCACTGTCATAAGCCGCTTGATCCCAAGGCGTGGGAATCGGTGTCCCTTCAACCACCAGCTCAGCCCATTTTAAATGCTCGGGATTTAGAAGTGCCGTATTGTTTGGCTCCCAGGGCTCGCTACCAGAGGGAGTAAATTCTTCGTAAGCAACATTTGATGTATAATATTCATCGCCGAGACCGGCGAAAGAATGTCCGAATTCATGCACCATAATATATTCAGCCGGTTCAGTGTCGACGGCAACGGTTGAATAAAGATTGAAAATACCACCACCGCCATATTTAGCGCTGTTAACCAGAATTATCAGGGCGTCATAGGGCGCTCGGCCGGCAATTTCGCGCACAGTTTTATTATCGTATGTCAGCACATAACGATCCGAATTAAAAGTGTTGTATTTCAAACCCAAAGCCGATTGTTTCCAAGCCTTTGCCCGGGGATTGGAAATACCGGATTCTGGTGAAAAAATATCGATGGCTCGCACATTGAAATCAGATTGCCGGGAATGAAATGGTTCAACATCGAACAAAGCGCTGGCCAGTCGTTTTGTATCAGCGTGGAATTTGCGTTTTTCTTTCCGGGTATAACCATCACCTAGAATCACAATGTCTATTTTATCCTTTGGATCACCATTCGTAAACAGGTTCCATATTTTATGTTCCGTTTTCAGGGCCGATCGATTAATTGTGTAGGCTTGGGGATCAATACGGCAAGTATATATTTCACGGAATTTCCCATCATCCCGGCGCTTATACAAGCGCACAATAACTTCCGCCCGCGGTTCGGGAAAGCGCAGTGACTCGTGGAAAGTGCCCCAATTCCCGGCCAGGGCATCGCCGGTGGTTTCCCATTCGCCATAGATGCTGCAAAAACCACGGGAGTAAATAATTTCCGTACTGGTTAAATCAATCACTTCAAAATAATACTTACCGAGATCGGTGTCGTCAATCAACTGGGTGCGGCTGCCGGGCCAGGATCCCTCTGATCTGACTTGATCGAAACTGATGTGTTCTTCGTCGGCCGTACCATTATGACAATAATCGAACCGGAAAGTTTGTCCTGTAAAGTAGCTGTCAAAATCAATTGCCCAAGCAGAAGAAATCAGAATAAGGGTCAATAAAAAACGCATCGGGGTGTCTCCTTTAAATATTCAGTGGAACTGAAAGCAAACATAATCAGATTTAATATCATACCCAAATAATTTTACCAGATCCAAAACCGGTGCGTGGCAGACAAAATACCGGCGGTTTCCACAAGCACAAGCACTCGACGATCCAGGGTAATTATTTATAGGGCAAGACTATAATAATGGATTAAGTCAAAAAATTATCGGCATGATTTCGTAGATATTTTCATGCTTGTAATTGAATTAAAAATCATATTCTTTTAGGGGTAGATAAAATTGTTCTTTCAGGGTTCATTGGAATTTTGAAATAGAATATATTACCACTTGGTTTGTTAGGTAATACACCAACTTCCGCATTGTGAGCTTCCGCAATCCGTTTAACGATTGCCAATCCCAATCCGCGGCCACGCTTGGCTGCTTTTTCCAATTGAACGCCCCGGTTAAATACTAACGGTCGTTTTTCCTTGGGAATGGTTGGGCCGAAATCAATATAATCCACAGTAATGACATTGTCCTCATCATGTATTTCAACTACAATTCTCTTACCATCAGCTGAATATTTAACAGCATTACTGATGTAATTTTTAAATACTTCCGCAATTATTGGATTGGCCTTTACAAATATTTCTTTATCAAAGGTAAAATGGAAGGTCATATCATTGGCGGTCAGTATCGAATCGAATTCGGTTGCAACGGAGCGGATCATTTCCGCCAGGTCAATATCTTCTTTGATGATCTCTTCACCGAGCGTGACCTTGGACATTATTATAGCATTATCAATTACTTTCAGTAAGTTAGAGCAACTTTCACCAATAAGTTGCAGCCCCTGGTCACCAGGGTTTTCTTCAATCAAAATTTCACTCATCCCACTTATGACCCCAGCGGGATTTTTTAAGTCATGGGTAATTACATCCAGCAGTAATTTTTTCATTGAATTAGCTTCGGTTAGCTGTGCTGATAAAACCCGGTATTTTTCTTCTGATTTAATTATGGTTTCTTGACTTTGTTTATTATGAATCGCATTGGCAATTTCATGGGAAACAAATTCTAAAACATCCAGACTCTTTCGATTATAGAGATTGGGATCACGGTAGCTTTGAACAACTATAGCACCGATTACCTCTTCTCTTATTCGCAGTGGTATCCCCAACCATTGTTCGGATGGTGTACCAATCTTTTCTACTTCGCCTGCTTCTACTAATCTAAAGATTTCACTTTTGCTGAATAGCGCAGATCTATTGGTCCTGAGTATATATCCGGCAGCCCGGAAGTGACGGGTATCGGATAAGGTTCTTCATCCTTTTCATCCACGAAATATGGAAAATATAATTCTCTTTTTACCTTATCAATTAGTGCTATATAAAAATTGCTAGTATCAATTACATCATGCAGAGTTTGACGAATCAGTGAAAATAACTGATCTAGATTGCCACTGCCACTGGCAGCATTGGCTATTTTATAAATTACTTCCTGCAAATGATTTGCTTGTTGTAATGCATCCTCCACTTGTTTACGCTCACTTATTTCCTGCCTTAAACCCAAGGTTTTCTCCTTAACCCGTTTTCTTAAGGTGGATACCCAGCCTATACTGAATAATAACAGGATGATAAATGCTATCGCAATCCAAATGGAAAAACGAATTATCTGTCGCTTGACTAAACGATTTTGTTCATAAATATCAATCCATTTTTTATGAATGCGCTCCAATTGTCCGGAAGCCTTTAGCAGGCGAAGACCTTCATTAAGTTTTGTTAATAGTTCCGGTTTGCCTTTTACTACAGCGAAGCTCAGATTGCGTGGTAGTAACATGGGACCAACAGCCTCTATATTATTAAAACCATAGCGTTGAATATTATATTGACCTTGTACTTTCGGTATCAATGTACAATCGTAATTCCCAGCGGCTAAGAGACGTAAGGCATCAATCGATGATGAAACTTGATGGATTGTAGAGGAAAAATGCTGTTCAGTAATATAGTTAATACTAACACCCCCCTCAACCAGTACAATGTCTTTACCAGACAGATCATCCAATCGTCTTATCGACGAATTTCCGCGGATGAAAAGGGAATATGATACGGTTTCATAAGGAATTGTAAAATCAAATTTCTCAGCACGAGAAGCAGAGAAATACATGCCAATAAGTACATCTATCTCACCAGTTTCCAACGCAGTATAGACTTCCTCCCACGGTCCTAATTCCAGTTGAACTTCAAGTCCGGTAAGTTTCGCTACTTCGTTAAATATTTCAACATTAAATCCAGTGGGTCCACCGGAAGGATCTAAAAATTCATAGGGTGGATAATTATAATGACCGCTGACTCTTATTATTTCTTCTCCGGCAATCGTGTTGGCATAAGTCAAGGCAGCAAATAGAATAAAAATAAATGTCCTTGACCTACTGACATAATCAGAGAACCTGAATCTCATAACGTACCTATTTTCCATTTATTAACTGATTTTCACAATTAGTAGCAAAACCTATTGAACCTTGACGATAATAATAGAACAAAAATTGTGCCTACTGTAATTATTATCAGAATCAAATTGATTCTGTCTAATAATTTTTCTAACCCAATAGACTACCAACATTCCAATGCTGCCCTGAAACATCTTGATAAGCTGACTATTTGCCATTTGGAATAATACTGATAAAAAAGGATTATTCAATTATATATTACATAAACTGTTAATTAAAGTGAGTGGAGCCCCACGGCTTCAGCCTACTCCACCTGGTTTTTATAGATTGACCTAAAATACTGACTGCCATCGCTCTACAATGATTAGTAATATGGCACATTTATTGCCGCATATTAATTTGTTGAATGAGTATCCATAATATGGATTACCCCTCTGTGAAACAATAAAGTTAGATTATTACTAATTGGAAATTTGATCCCGACTTTGATACTAGATTATGGGGAAATTGTACCTACCAAGGCAGAATTTTCCCGGTTGTTAATTTCAGAATGCCCAATACTATTCTCCCGTTGGTGTGCTAATTAGGGGCACAACACAACATAATGAAACAAATAAATACTTTGAATATGATCGAAAGTAGATATTCTAGCTTGATCCGAATTTCCAATATTTGAAAAACCAAAAATGCTTCCAGACACTAAACAATCAACAACCAAGGTTCCTACGGAAATTCCTGAAATCAGGGTTCTCATTATCGAAGATAATCCTAAGGATACCAATCTTATAAACTGGATGTTAACTAAGAAAGAATCGACTGGAAACGGATTCGGAAAATACGATTTAACTTTTGTTGAGGACCTAAAAACTGCTCTGAAAGTATTAGATAAAAACTCCTTCGATTTGATATTGCTTGATTTGTTATTGCCTGACAGTCAGGGATTGGCAACTTTTAACAAAATACAGACTCACACGCCCCAAATCCCCACAATTATATTATCCGGATTTGATGACAAATCTTCAGCATTGCAAGCAGTGCGTACCGGCGCTCAAGACTATTTAATCAAGGGGAAGGTCGATCATAATATTCTGACCAGATCCATCCACTACGCAATTGAACGCAAACATCACAAAGAAACCCTCAGGATCAGTGAAGAACGATACAAAGGCGTTACTCAATCCGTCAATGATGCAATAATTATATTAGATACGGAAAGGACGATAATCACCTGGAATATTGGTGCAACTACCATTTTCGGATTTGAGGAATCAGATATTATTGGCCATGCAATTACTGATATCATTCCTGATATGGACCGTGATATCTATGCAAAATTATTCCAAAAATCTAATGACTCCGGCCCGTCACCCATAGTAAATAAAACAATTGAATCAACAGGAATAAAGCAGAATGGAAAAACTATACCAATTGAATTGTCGATAGTTAGCTGGGAAGCGAGTAATGGTCGGTTTTTTACCGCGATAATAAGGAATATAAGTCGGCGAAAACGTCTAGAGGATCAGTACCGTCATGCCCAGAAAATGGAGGCAGTTGGACAATTAGCAGGTGGAATCGCTCATGATTTTAATAATATTCTTACTGGGATAATCGGATTTGCAGAATTAGCTGCTGATACGATTGATGCCGATTTACCTGCTCAAGAATATATCCGTTCAATAATAAGAAAATCAGACCATGCTGCAACATTGGTGAGACAGATTCTAGCTTTCAGCCGTAAACAGATATTAGATACTAAACGAGTCGATATGAATGCCTCGGTATTGTCCGTTAGCAATTTTATTGTACGGGTGATCGGAGAACATATTGAATTTTCAACCAATTTAGCGGATGATCTATATTACATAAATGCTGATCCAACAGCCTTAGAACAGATTATTACTAATCTATGTGTAAACGCCCGTGATGCAATGTCTGCCGGTGGGGAACTGACGATTGAGACCAGCAATATCACTGTCAGTACCAGCAATAAGCAGTTAATAGACTTTTTAAACCCTGGGAAATATGCGGTCTTATCTTTGATAGATACCGGTCATGGTATTGATGGTAAAACATTGCAACACATATATGAGCCATTTTATACTACTAAAGAGGTTGGTCAAGGAAGCGGATTGGGTCTGGCGATGGTTTACGGTTTGGTAAAGCAGCATCAGGCTTATATCCATTGTGACAGTACACCCGGTGAAGGGACAACTTTTCAGATTTATTTTCCGGCTACCAAAGTTAGTCCGGATACGGAAAACAGGTTGGTTGTCGACCATGTCGTAGGTGGAACTGAAACAATCCTAATAGTCGAAGATGAAGTTGATCTGATTATAGTAACCAAATCGATACTAAACCAATATGGTTATACGATTTTAACTGCTGGCAATGGTATTGACGGCTATCAGGTATATCAGCAGAATAGGGATAAAATCAAACTGGTTTTAACCGATATCGTAATGCCGAAGGAAGGTGGTATTGAACTTTATAAGCGAGTATATGCTGATAATCCGAAAATAAAATTTCTCTTCATCACTGGTTACGCCTCCGGTTTAGCCGACAAGGAAATGGTAATTGGGAAAGAAATTGACGTCTTATCGAAACCATATAGAGGGAATCAACTGGCAAAAAAAATTCGTCATATCCTGGATCTATAATTCACAATAATACTATTCCGACAAGGGTTAATCATAATGTTTACATTAGATATTTGTAATAAATAGCTGGGAGCAACAAGCATGGATACTAAAAAAATGTAAAACAGAAATTATTACTCTGTAAACATTTCTTCTGTTTTAGCGTCTTGTGGAGTCCCACGGCTTCAGGTATAAAGGCCGGACATCCTGGCCGCCTGCTCGCTGAAACGGTTGTGTAAGCTGGAAATAGCTTCAGCTACGAAGGCTGAGCAGCCTGGTCTGCCCGGCGTATCCCGACCTGTCGGGAGTAGACGGGGCTTTCTGCGGGTAAATCTATCGAATTATTAAACCAGACCTACAATTTGTTCTTTTTCCAGTAAGCCTGACTTTGTAACTTATAATCAAAATGAAGCTCCCCACGGCAAGCAAATGGGGTAGACGGAATTACGCCAGAGCCAACCCGGCTTCGTCCCAATCAAAATCGGGACTTCGTCGTGGTTAACCTCGCCATTCATCTCTGTGGCAAGCCGCAAGGTATTCTGGCGAAGGCTAATAAAACTAACCGGAGAACCCTGGCTTAAATCCGAACACATACTAATTCGAATTTTGAGCAGTACTAAAAGTCATTATTACTACTCCAGCAAAATCTATTTTTCTTAAGCGGGGGGCTAATTCTCATTAAAACAGGAGTCGGCCATGGATAAAAGCAGTTTAAAAGATTTAGTAAATTTCACTGAACCGAATCTGCTGACAGATACCTTCAACTACGATCTACCTCCATTAATCCATTTTGACGGACCGATTATTGAGTATATTGACGGTAAACCGGTCGAATTCGATCCTGCATCGGTAAAATCCCGGGATATAGTAATCACTGATACAACATTCAGAGATGGTCAACAGGCACGGCCGCCGTATACAATCGACCAGATGGTCAAGATCTACGATTTTATGGCTAAGCTTGGTGGTCCACGGGGCATTATTCGTCAAACCGAATTTTTTCTTTACACTAAAAACGATCGTGAAGCATTGGAGCGCTGCCGTAAACTGGGTCATAAATATCCGGAATGCACCGGTTGGATCAGGGCTGAAAAAGGTGATTTCAGGTTGGTAAAACAAGTAGGGTTGAAAGAGACCGGTATGCTGACCAGCAGTTCTGATTTCCACATATTTCAAAAATTGAAATTCCCCAATCGACAGGCTGCTATTGATCACTACTGCGATGTAGTAGCTGCCGCCTTTGAAGCTGGTGTAAGACCCCGTTGCCATCTGGAAGATATAACCCGGGCTGATATTGATGGTTTTATCCTGCCCTTTGTTGAACGTTTAATGAAAATGAGTGAGCAGGTTCCGGAAGAGCTTTCCGTAAAAATCCGGCTCTGTGACACGATGGGATTCGGGGTAAGCTATCCTGGTGTTGAGTTACCCCGCAGTATCCCCAAACTAATCTATAAACTCAATCAGGAATGTGGTGTCCCCAGTGATCGCCTGGAATGGCACGGTCACAATGATTTCCACAAAGTTAATATCAATGGCAGTAGCGCTTGGCTTTATGGCTGTGATGCGGTTAATGCGACTCTGTTTGGCTTTGGAGAGCGCACCGGAAATCCGCCGCTGGAAGCGTCTATTATAGATTACATTGCCTTAAAAGGCGATCTGTGTGAAATTGATACAACGGTGATCACCGAACTGGCGGATTACATGCGCTCGATTGGGTTGCCGATACCCGATAATTATCCTTTTGTAGGTAAGCACTTCAATACCACCAGGGCCGGAATTCATGCCGGAGGTCTACGGCAGGCAGAACAGATCTACAACGTGTTTGACACAACTAAACTGCTCAACCGCCCACCCCGGGTTGCTATCACCGATAAAAGCGGCGTGGATGGTGTGTGCCTGTGGATTAATGAGCTATTCAATCTGGAAGGTCAGGAACGTATTAATAAAATCAAAGTACATAAAGTCGCCCGCTGGGTGATCGACCAGTACGAAAAAGAGGGACGCCTGACCTCAATATCCGACAAGGAACTGGTAGCTAAGGTTGAGGAATTGATGCCTGATTACTGGGAAAAATTCTCTGCAAGAATCAGGAATTAAGGATCAACAGTTTAAACTTTGCGAAAGTTTCCAACTTTCGCAAAGCTATTAATTATAGTTCAGCACAGTCAACTTTACTCCTCTGGAGCTTACTGCAATTAAAGCTGTTTCTTGGCCAAAGCCCGACCGGATGGTGTTTTTAGATAACACTCATAATCAAGTGCACTTTGTCGGCAATTAAAGGAAATAGTTGTCTTTATTCTCCAAGATCTGTATTTATTGTATAGATGCACTGGAGTATTTGCATAAAATCCGATTGAATATCTAAAAATGTTTGCTCGCAAAAGCTCTGCCTGCATGGGATTTAAGGTACTTTTCAAATTTAGCAGCCTTTTCCTTATTACTAAATGAAATTGCCGTTTCGATTTGCCAGGGTTTGTATTTGGAGGTATGTTTCAC
>JABMQW010000231.1 GCA_013203115.1 Fidelibacterota bacterium | reverse complement strand
CTCTGGAAGAGTACCGTCTGCCAATCTACCTTCATAATAACTACCAAACCATACCATCCCAAGCGGAACAACCGCGACAGAATAAGCATTTTTAAAACCTGGTAGATTAATCCCGGCCTCACCTTCGTCAGTAGCAATTGCGTAGCCATTAACTACCGCATCGCTCCATTCCCAGCTACCGGCAAATGAGCAGGTTACGCCAATTGTTAGAATCAAAGCTATTTTTAACATTGATTTCATTTTTATTACTCCTTATACGTATTAGGATTTCGTTGTATTTTATGGTTTATTGCTGTAGTAAGCAATCTTTTTATTCTGAAATTCTTTTTCCTATTATGCTTAGTATTAATAAGCAACTTATTGCCGTCCCCAATAAGTCGCGCTTTCCTTACCCATAGTAATCCGGATCAGGCGCATTTCTTTAGAATCACTACTTTTTCGGTTTACATATAGGTATTGCCCGGTACCCCAGCAGAAATTGGTACTCGGTGGCAAAAGAACCGCTTGATAGAGTGGAGCGGGAACTGAATTCAGATAATTATCGCCGGCCGGTTCCAGCATAACGATCGCATACCCGGCGTCAGCACCGACATAAAGAGTACCATCAGCGGAAAAAGTAATCGCGGTGATAGCAGGACCAGTGGCACCGACATAGCCTTCCCAATCGAACACCAGTTCATTGGTATCAAGATCACCGGTTGCTGACAATATTTTGTTCCGCCAGATTCCTGACTGAACCAGTGTAGTATCGGCAACACTTATACTGCCAGAGACGTAAACATAGCTATCATAAACCCGGGCTGAAGTTAATATATAGAAATTAATTCCCACTTTGTAATTAGCAGCCGTAGTATATGAACCATCCGGTTTCTTACAATAAATGGCTTTTTTTGAAGCGGTATAAATATTACCGTATTGATCAAAATCAAAATCCCGAATAGGTTCTCTTACCGGACCTCCCAATAGTTCGAACGTACTATCATAAAGACTCACTTTAAAAACAAATTTTCTGTCGACGCCGTATAGATATCCATCCGGTCCCATTTTCATAGCAGTTAAGGAAGATAAAAGTGAACCTTCCGGAACTACTGCAAAATCTTCTGCGTCACTACCATCCGGTGGTATTTTAATAATTTTTCTAAGGGCACCATTATATACATAAACATTCTCAAGAGAATCGCAGGCAATCCCATAGGCATCGGCCTGATCTGTGACACCACCGTATTCGATCGCGGCAAATTCAATTTTATAGGGCGTCCACTCCGCCAGAGCGTTGGCGCCGGAAGCGGCTACTTTAACAGTCAACGAATCGCCTTCGATAATTGGCGCGCGAACGACAATTTGAGTTGTGGAATTTTCCAGAATATCTGCTTTCATTCCACCAAAATAGACAAAATTATTTGCTTTATCAGCTCTAAAATTTCCGCCGGTAATTGTAATGTCATCGATACCGGCATAGACGCCAGCTGCTGGCTTGACACTGGTGATTATTGGAGCAGGTCCGGATTCCGCATCAGGATCATAAAGACTGTCCGGATAATCGGTATCCTCGCAACTATTAACTATCATCATTAAAGCTGCTATCGTGACAAAGGTGAATATTTTTCTACCCATGGTTATTCTCCCAATTCAATATGTTCAGGCTGCTCATTATAATGAGAACCTGATGGTAATTTTCTGAATATTATCAAACACACCAAACGGAGTATAGGCGTAATCGATATGCATACCGAATTTTACTAACCCAAATCCGAAGGCCAATTTTTGTTCATCTGACACAATATGATAGCCAAGTCTCAGTCTGGCTATTGACATTAAACCATATTCCAGTCCGATTTTCAGTTGTTCGGGATAGGAACGATAGTGCAGTGCGTCAATCGACAATAATAATGAGCCCACTTGCCGGCCGGAATTAAAGAAGTCGAGCATATCTACGGAAAGGCCCATGGTAAATGTCAGAGGTAGCTGAAAGCTTTTTTCCTCATACTCAAATTCCTTGGAAAAATTCCGAACGCTCATACCAAATACCAGGCTTTTAAACCCGGTTCGATACAGAGTACCAAAATCAAATGCGTACCCAAAGGCAAGATTATCCTTAACAACTAAACTATCGCCCTGAGGTATAACGCTTTTCCCCAGTTGCTGGCCATTATATTTAACCTGACCGCCAACGGAAAATTTATCAGTCAACGAGCGGGCATACCCCAATCCGGCTGAAAAGGCTGCCGGATTCAATTTCTCGGTCAAAATATAGCCTTGTTCATTATCCCACTGCATCGTCCCCTGAACTTCCCCGTAATCCACAATCAGCAAGGAAAGACCAAATACACCGAATCGGCCCCCCACCGGTCGAATGGCAGCGCTGATCGCGTTATGCGTTATATCGGCAATCCAATTTGTCTGGTTAACTGTTAAATCAACCATTTTTTCCATTCTTGATAGGCCGGCGGGATTATAAAATAGTGAACTGGAATTGAGTGCGATTGAAGTCACTGCATTTGCCATAGCACCGGCCCGCGCGTCAGGACCAACACTCAAAAATTGAAAACCGGTCTGGCCCAATTTGTCCTCAGCCCATAGTGTGCCCAATAAGTTCAGACTGAATAATACTATTAAATATTTAGTATAGCTGGATTTATTAATAATCATAATGATTGGCCTTTTTCGCCTATAGTGCCTTCAATATCACTGTTTTGATGGCTGTTTCCAAAACAGCCTCCGACTTATTAATATGCGCGAGGTAATTTCCGTGGGAAAGCTCGTATTGCAAACTGGTCATGATACAGAATTCCAAACTGCGGTTCTCTTTTGGATCAGTGTAATAATAAGCACTGGCAGCAATTGCATCTAAAGTATGAGATCCGGGTATTCCGGTTACAATCTGCCCGGAAGCATTCACCAATTCGAAACTAATATCATGATTAAAAAAGAAAGCATAAGAACCATCCTCGATAACACTGAGATTAAAATAGGCTGTGGAATCGCTCACGTCAATTGTTTCTATCAGATAACAACTGTCCTGGGTAATGACCGATAAAATGTCGAAAATCAGACTATCCGAAATGGCGCCGATATTTGAATAGATATTCGAGTCGATCCAGGTACTGTCATATCCGGCAATCTCAGTCAAGTTCAGTTCAATGACAAGACTATCCTGCATAATCTGACAGGCTGCCGACTCTAATTCTGAATATCCATAATCTTCTTCGGAATAATCATCGCAACCGAATCCAATCAATGCAATCAGGACTATTCCAATCAGGTGTAATATTATTTTATTATTCATGGAATTGTTTCTCACATTATCTTACTACCAAAAATTTCTTATACGTTGACTGACCTTTTTTGAATATCAACTCACCAGACTCCTGGTCTATTATATCCTCGGATACTTCAAAATGAGCAATGTACAGACCGCTGACAACAACCTGTCGTCCTGATGATATTAGATTCCAGGGTTCGTCACCACTGCCATTATTATGATTAATCGTTTCAATCAGATCACCACGTTCACTGTAGATTTTTATTATGCATTTACCGGGAATATCATAAAAATAAATCCGGTCTTTAAAACTGTTTCCAAATTGAAGATCCGTGGCCTTGATATTGTAAGGATTGGGTACGACTACAATATCATCCAGATTGGTGCCTTGTTTACGACGTAAAAAGGCTGGTTCAGTAGTCTTGGTATAAAACCGGCTGCTTTCCAGAGGACCAGTAGGATTGGCTGTACCGCTGGTATTATTACTACCATCATTGTAAGCAGTAAGATAATAATAATAATCTTTCCCGCGGATGGCACTCTCGTCATCATAAAAATTGGTTCCCGAAGGAACGGAAGCCAACAAGGTGTGTACGGTATCCGGTTTACTCTGTGCCCGATAAATCCGGTAGCCGGCAAAGTCCGCATCACCATCATTAGCACTTAAAGACCAGTTCAACGATATTCGGTCTCCCCCGGAGGATACGTCAAAACTGGCCGGCGGCGGCGGTGGCTGTGGTATATTATAGCCTAACTGATAATTCCGAACGGCCCGTCCAATGGTTTTCATTATTGAATCCCGGCCGGTTAAAACCCAGGAATTTTTATAGTCATCGGCCGTGATGGGATAGGTACCGGTTATCTCAGATCCGTCCGGCATATCATAGGTATAGTCGGTACTTGGATCATCTTTAGCCTGCTTCCATTTTCGACCCACTTCAATACATTTCTGCCGATCCAGACCACTGATACCTTCAACTTCAACAATCGTGATACTTTCCCCGAAACCAATATCAAATGGTCCATAACCGATCCAAAGGTTAGTCCCGCCACCATCATTGTGAATGGTATATGGATCCACGCTCAAATCAGTCATATACAAATCATCGAAGCTTTCATTTCCGCCATTACCAACGCCTTCAAATGGCACACCATCCAGGAAATCCCAGATATCCCTATAGGCTGGAAATTTACCAGGATCATTGCCTACACCGTAGGGATATGTATCCCCGGCATGCCAGCCCAATACCGCCGGCTGATCGGGATTATCAGTCGAATCGGTGGTACTCATTGGGACATGAATAACACCAAGGCCAAGATGATGGGGTGATGCCAGGCGCCCATCCCTGGTCACGAATGGAGCCCCAATCGTGCTATAGGGCGTATTTTCATTTTGCCCGAGATAACAAAAACCAGCCCTTAACCAATTTTGAATTGGATCTGATTCATCAAATGTTTCGCCGATATGGTCGGCATAATCTTCACCACGCTTAGAAACCCAGGTATGCTTACCCCATTTTTGAGAACCATCAGTCATCGTTTGTGCACCGTCGCGGCTCACGCTATACCGCGTACTCCAACCAATACGTACTCCGGTTAAAGGACCATTTAGTTCAATATCGTCATCGTAATCCGTGTTGCCGGTATTGGTCAAAATTATCTCTTTAATGAAATAGTTATCATGATACTGCTGGCTGAAGGCCAGGACGCGTCGCGTAAAAGTGAGGCCGATTGCCGTATTGACCGTATTCGTTACAATCCGGTCTGGTATTTGATCGGGGTTGACTTCATCAATGTCGGCCATAAAGGGGGCTGAAAGGTTATTCCCATCGACGATAATCAGGGGTTGCTCATATTTTGCGCTCTGGTGCAACCTGACCGGGAAAGTAGAAATTTCCACCGTTCCCAGAGAAATATAAGTGCCCCAATATTCCCAGGTAAAACCAGTTGAATCGATAAAATCCTTGGCTGCGATATACGAACGTTTAATCACCGCGTTATCCTGGTACAGGTAATCAGCCGGCCAGATCAATCCCTCATAATAGCTGCCGGTCCAGGCCCGCTCGGCGCCATAGGCCGAAATATGGCTCTGCAGACTGCCGACCCGAATGTAACTCTTGGCATTGGCATCAACAGCATTAGGATGTTGGGCAAAGATAATTCCTGTCAAAATGAGCGAAAACGTAATCCCACGGAAAAGCGACCGAATGCTATTGGCAATTATTTTTTTCATATTCTATAAATCCTGTGATTCCCGATCAAAATGAGATCTGAATTCCAAACTTTATTTCTCTGGGATAAAGATAAGTCATTGATCTGATATTAGGCATATCAACATAGGCTTTGTCATCCAAGAGTTTATTGAGGGTACTTTTTGATACCTCTTCCCATAGATCTTCTGCTTCATTATACCTGCTATATTGTTTGATCTTCTGGGTGCCGTATTCATATTTCAATATATCACCACTTTCATCATAAATAATGTCGGTTACCGGATAACCCTCATAGCAGAATACTGCCCCACTACCATCGTAATGTACAGTTTCGCCAAGCTGTTGAAGATCCAGTATATCCCGGTTAGTATTTCGCATCGGTACGAAATCTACGTCTTCTTCACGGTAGACACCGACACGGTCTTCCCCGCTTTGAATTCCCTCTTCCCAATCGAAATGGAGTGAACTACGATAGGCTTCATAGTCCTGGCTGTCAGAAAAACCGGTATAACTCAGGAATTTTGTATTCAACAGATTAGAAACATCCAAATACCAGAGCATATCCAGATTATTGATCTTAAATTTCTTGGTCAAACGTAGATCGATATTATAGCTGTCGCGCCACTGCACATTGTTGACCACGCCCGGCTTATTATTCGGATTATAAGTAGAGTAGCTGCCTGCTTTCCAGGTTGCCAGCAGGTTTACATTTATTCCCCCGATTGGGTAAAAACCACCGAGTTTTAGACCAAACCGTTCCGGAGAATGCAAATCAATACTGGCACGGGCATAGGGACGCGGGACCGGTCTACTCTGATATTCATTTTCACGCTGATATTCACGTTGCTTGGTTGGATTTTCATAATATTCAAGAATCCCAAAATAACCATTCGTGTTAATCATATAGGTATAGTTAACGAATCCGGTGATCCATTTCCCGTACTTTTTTTCCAAGGTTACTTCAGTGCCGCGAATATCCTCATAATTATTATTTTCAGCCATTATATAATCTACAGCGGTGTTAATACTTTCGTATGATATCCACCCAACCTGATTAGTTATATTTTTATAATAAGCCGATAAATTCAATAAATACATTTCAAACAGATTATGCGAATATCCCAGTTCATAGGACACCGTCCTTTCCTGCAGCAGATTAGGATTACCAATATCAGTAACCTGCTCATTATATTCTCTCTGTATACGAAAACGGCTGGTTGAAGAAGGTTCGGATAAATAATGACCGTAATTAAAATATAATTTTGAATTGGCTGTTATCGGGTGCGAAATCCCAATCCTAGGACTGAAGGTAAGGTGTTTCTCAGATCTTTCGCTGGGAGCTTCGGTTTCAATGGAACCACCCTGGCCTGTTTTAAAATAATTATCGTAAGGATCCAATTGATAATAATCAGTATTGGCATCCGTCAGATCCATTCGCAAACTCATATTTGCAATTAAACCCTTGAACTCCATTTTATCATGGATAAAAATCCCCAGCCGGTAAGGTGTAACCTTATACACTTGTTTCCGATTCCAGGTTGTCATGCCGGGATTAACTGTGAATGATTTTATTTTATGATTATTAACGACTAATTCGAACCCGGTTCTGATCTGGTTAGTGCTATTTATCTGGCTTGTCAGTTCGAAGCGTACTGTGGACGTACTTATCACACTTTTATCTCGGCCAAGATTCATCCAGCCGCCAATTCTGGCATTATCACCTATTGAATTGATACCATCATCCCCATAATAACCATAAGGAGCTTCATCAACATAGTAATCGGGATAGCCAGGTATTGGGGTATATAAGGTTGAATCCCGATCAGCAATCTGAAAAGTGTTATACCGATTATTAAGGTTTTGCAATGTCACTTCATAGAAAGTTCTTGAGCTTAGCAAATGGTTGAATTTCAAGCCAAACATCGTACGGTAGATTGAGGTTGGACTGTAATATCCCGGAACGTATAGTGCTTCAGCGCTGATCATATTTGCAATTGTATAATCTGATCGCAATACAGTCCCGGTTGGCGTTGGCCTCCAGTTGTACTGGCTCACCGAATGAATTTCACCGTAAGAAGAAGTGAATGATAACTTCATATCATCACTGATATCCGAGGTTAGCTTCAGGCGGGCAACATTTTCCGCGTAGCTGTCGCGGGATAAGGGATAAATCAGCATATCCTGTAAATCCCGGTAGGAAAAATTGAAACGCAGATTACCAAAACTCTTGCTGATAAATGGGACCGGACCACCAAAATTTAAATCTATGGTGTAATCCGGTTTCTTTATGTCACCCTGTCGACGATGTTCCCATTCAAACTTCTTTTTTGCCGCTTCCGGTGATAAATCATTACTTGGAACTTTATCAGACATATAACCATCGGATATTGCATTCCAACCCATAAAACTTGGGTACTGCTGTTTTGTATGACTGTCCCACTCGGTATAAGAGCCGTCCTGATTAAAATCGGTATAGGGTTCACCCGCGTCCCATTGCTTATTGGAATTCAGATCTTCAAATTCCTCACCTGCGGTTCCCGTCCAACATACATCCGGATCAAGATAAGGGCGCAGAAAATACGATTCCGGATCGTAGGGCGATATCCCAAAATGTTTTGGGCTGGCCTGACGATAATTTATTGTGATGGTACCTTCATAGCGATTCGGATCACCTTCATCAGTAATAATATTAATAACCCCGGACCGGACATTTCCGTATTCAGCATTAAAACCACCTGTTTGAATAGTAACCTCTTTCACAGTGCTCAAACTGACTGATGTATAAGGAATATTTGAGCGTTCATCATTCATTACAAAACCATCCACAATATAGGATGTTTCCGATGAACTGCCACCACGTATGCTCATACCCTCAACACCAGCCTGTAGACCAATTACTTGGGTTATGTCTGTTACCGGCATTGTCTCGATGGTTTCAGCCTCTATTTTTAGTTGGCTGTGGGAAATTTCCTGAACGATTACCGGGCGTTCCGCCATTACCGTGACTTCAGCCATAGCCAAAACTTCTGTGGTCAATTTTATATCAATTAGGGTGGTCTGGTCAATAGCCACTACGACATCAGTAACATTGATGTTTGTATAGCCGATCATGAACGCCTTTACTAAATATCTGCCGGGCGGTACATTCAAAATAACGTAGTAACCATTCATGTCGGTCGCTGCACCCAGGCGCGAGCCGTCAACAACTACATTGACACCAACAAGGGGGTCGCCACTCTTAACATCTGTAACAAGACCGGATATCTTCCCTGAAGTACCGGCATAAGCGAAGCAAAACACCAGTACCAGAACTGTCATTGAATATGCGATTTTCTTCATACCAGGAATTTCCTTAATCTCAACAATAGTTGATAAAAGATCCTTGTTTGGCTGCCTTTTTTTACCATATCCTCAACTTTTTAAAATGAGAAACGAATTGTAAATCGTTGAATATCCTGAAAAAAGCTGAACGGTGTATAAGAATAATCGATTGTTGCACCAAACCTACTAATTCCAAATCCAAAGCTCGAAGAACGCTGATCACGGTTGTGAAGGTAGCCGTAGCGCAAAAGCAGGATTCCAGCCAATTTATATTCAAATCCCAAATTAATATATTCAGGATAGGAACGGGGATGAACCGCATCGATTGAACAATACAGATGATCCAAGAAACCGATGTCCGGCAAGAATTCAAACAAATCCATGGAAATGCCCATACTGAAAGTCAGTGGCAGTTGAAATCCTTCTTTTTCATATTCAATTTCATCAGAGAAATTCCTGATCGACATTCCAAAAGCAATACTTTTATACCCTGTATTAAATATAGTCCCAAAATCAAACGCGGTTGCATTGGTCTTATAGTCCTTCACCTTCAGGCTGTCACCAACTTCAACAACACTATTACCAAGATGCTGACTTGTGTATTTTAACTGTCCCCCAATTGAGAACATATCCGATAAGGCTTTGGCATATCCGAAACCAACCATATAAGCCGAAGGACGGAATATTTCGGTATCGATGTATCCCTGTTCATTAGCCCAAACCATAGTTCCTTGAATTTCGCCATAATCGACCGATTGAACGCTTAATCCGAATACACCATAACGATTATTGAATGGATTCCATGCTAAAGAAAATGTATAATGGTTAATATCAGCAATCCACTTATTCTGACTGGCTGATATTTCGTAAGCGACGGGAAACTGAGCCATGCCGGCCGGGTTGAAGAACAATGAACTGGAACCTAACTCAAGAGTAGTGACAGCACCGGCCAGGGCAGCCGCTCGTGCATCTGAAGTAACACTCAGAAATTGAAAACCAGTCTGTGCTAATTTTTTATTTTCTGTCCCAGATAAAGTAACGTTCAATAATAAAACGGCAAGGACTAAAAGCATATTGAGATTTTTCCTCATCGTAACTCCCTGTCAATCAATATCAGATGACTAAATATTTTCTGGTTCATTTAATTATTACTCGTTATTTGTGATCACCAATCGGAATTTATTTAAATCGCTGGTGGCTGAAAATCCAACCAGATATTTCAGATTAGCCAGTTGAAATACTCTCTTGTTCCGAATATTAGAACAAGCAGCGACATCTTCAAAAGTAAGCCCCCCTCCCGTTGCCGGGACTTTCAAGCTATCGACAGCTCCCCAGATACTGATGCTAAGATATTCCGAAAGATAAAAAACCAATTCAGTATCAGCAGTACCGTCTGATAAATCCATAATCATATAGCTATTTTCAACATCAAAATCCTTTTTGAAATCTATCCGGTAATTAATATCGGCGCTGGTAATGACGGCATTTGTATCTTCAAGTCTGGTAACGAGAAGATTGCGAAGACTATCGCTGGAATATATATAATCAATTTCCTTTTTAATCCAATTTGTATCCAGTACGCTCAAGCCCGGGAGATAAATATTGTATAACGGCGAAGCTGGTTCATTTAAAACACCACAGATTGCTTCAGCAGTAGTCGATGGTTCAGCTCCGACATGCAGGGCGACCAGCTCAAAATATCCGACGCTCTCTTTAATTAGTTTTTCCGAACGAGTAAAACGAATAATGTATTTTTCGTTGGATAACGAGTATTCAAAACGTCCTTTCGTCTCCTTGGATATGGTTAATATTCCCCACGGTATTCCATCCTCAACTGCCTCTACTAAGTTACCATCGTAATCCCAAATAGTAGGTGAAAGATGATTGTTAAAGTAAATTACGAGGTTTTCAGTACTGGTTACCGCACTCAGATCCAAAAGGGCAAAAGAGTGGGCATACAATGTATCAGTAAAAACTGCATATTTAACGATTGACGGAGTTATTGTGACATTGCTGTTTTCAACCACTTGGATTATACCCTGCCGGTCGGTCTGTATTGCCATTAGTGAATCAACATTAGCATCTGTATATATGGAATCGCCGGTTAAAATATTAATCACTTTAATTGTATCCAGTTGGGAGAAATATATATTATCCATCAATCCTGCTGCAATTCCTTCATCGAAGTAGGAAATCGAATAATCCTCATCCTGCTCAAACAGAGAGCAGGAGACTGTTAATAATAATGCTCCCAGCACGGTGAATATTATCAGCCGATTTATTGTTAAACTTTTTTTAGAATATTTTTCAATCTTCATGATATCTTACCTGATTACTACAAATTTCTTGATACTACTTGTACCTTTTTTAATTATTAATTCACCGGTAACATTATCAACAATATCACCTGGAACATAGAAAGTAGCGATATATACTCCGCTCACTACAATCTGTCGTGAAGAAGTAATTAAATTCCATTTATTGTCTCCACTACCTTCATGGTCGATTTCATAGATCAGATCACCACGTTCGGTATATATTTTAATCTCACATTTATCCGGTAAATTAAGGAACATTATTTTATTTGGTTCTCCGATATATTGATGGTTCAAATTCCTGATATTATAAGGATTCGGAACGACCCTGATATCATCCAATGTGATTGCCGGAGGCTTTTTGAGGGTGGCGCCCTTGTTGGTGCGTGTATAAAACAGACTGCTGCGTAAAACGCCCGGTGCACCCGGTTGGGTACCGTTATCATAGGAAATGATGTAATAAAAATATAACTGACCACGTTCGGCAGCTAAATCAGAATACTCATGCACAATATTGCCATCAGTTTTATTACAATCAAATATTTCATAGTAGGTTGAATCAGCCTTACCTTTTGCACGATATAACTTATAACCTTCGAAATAATCAGAGTTTTCAGCATTATCTGTCCAGGTTAAATAAATCCGATTGCCCTGCGATGAAACCTCAAAAGTCTCCGGTGGGTCAGGTGGATGGGGTAAAATTAAATCATTATTGTACAGATCAATAGCACGACGAAAGGTCTTCAGAATTGAATCGACACCGGTATAAACCCAGGCGTTTTTATATTCGTCCTCATCCGTTGTTGACGAACCATCAGGGAGTTCGAAAGTCAGGCTTTGACCTAGTTTGGCGGCCTTATACCAGTTACGCCCGACTTCCGTGTTCATTTTCCGGCTCAGACCATTGACACCTTCTGCCAAAACAATTCTAACACTATCCCCGGGAGCAAGCGTATACGGGCCAAATCCAATCCCGGCTGAGTAGCTGCCATCTTTCCAGCTATCGGCATCACCATCGCCAACTTCTTCAGCTTGACTCAAGGGTGGATGTCCTCCCGCCATTAGCCGGGTATATTCATCATTCATCCGCGACTGGCTGTATTGATCATTATTTACGGTGGCCGATTCATCGGAATTGATATACATGGTCGTACGTGGCTGGTAGGGATCATTGGAATGATCATCCGGTGATTTATCGGCATGCAGAGTGACGACACCAGTATATTGGGATGCTCCCAAACGCCCGTCAGATTGCCAACCATTATAATTTGGTGATCCAATATTATCGTATTCAGACGCAGAATGTTTACCATGCCAGGAGTAAAAGCAGCGGATCAGTTCACCGTTATGAGATACATCATTGGGGGCTGGGGCATCGGGATTTTCACCAAGTACCTCATTCATCGTATTCTTCCCCCAGCGCATATTACGTTCGGTCCCCCAACCGGGCTGTCTAATCCAGTTAATTGTAGTGCCTTCAACTGTTCCCTCGGCGCAGACTGCATTCCGGTACTGCCAGTAGAAATACACATCCTCCAATGTATTAGCATGGGTAATGAGTTCATCTTTAATGTCTTTACCGCAAATACCATTATTGGTAAAAGTCATATCGTAAATGAAAAAATTATCATGATATTGCTGACTGAATCCATAAATTTTCCGGTCCATGGAAATTCCAAGTGAGGAATTAATTATATTGTGGATTATCCGATCGGATGGTAGCGTCTCATCGACATTATCAATCAGATCTTCCCATTGGTTATCGGATGAGATCTCCCCGTCCACAAGTACTGTTGGATGAGATTTGTAAGCGATCAATTCAAATTTCACCGGCATCATTTCATTTTCTTCAATCTCGGGTCTTGGCCGCGGTCCGCAATGAGCCACCTTGTAAGGGAAAGTGTAATTAATTACCGGATCATAGAAGTTAGCCGCGCCGATCCAAAAACCCCTGGCAGCCTGCATATCCTGTAATTCCCAGAATGCCGGCCAGCGCAAGCCCCACTGTTGTATGTTACCAAAGTCCTCTTCCGGTTCACAGCCATGAGCCTGATAAAAATTATGTAAATTACCAACTCTGATCCATCTAGCTTCCGCGCTGTACCCAATATTGATCATTAATATTGTTAAGATAAGTAAAAGGATAACCGGTGTCGCCCGATTAATTCCACTACTGAAACTATTTCTCATTTTCGATCCTTTGACCTGGTTGTTACCCTTAGGCAAATCATTTAGATGTTGTATGAAATTTTAATACCAAAGTAGATATCACGGGGATTAAGAAACATGAATGATTCTATATTGGGGTTATCAATATAGGCTTTTTCCTTTCTTAATTCATCCACCCGCGATTGATTAACCTCTTCAGGTTTACCATCAGCATTCAACTGAAACCACATGTCTAAATCATTGACAAAATAAATTGTAGCCGGGTCAGTCACTGAATCCAGTCTATGTACCATACCCATGGCCTGATATTCAACATCCAGAGGACGATAATCGCCTTTACGGTCATTACCAGACAGGTGAGTTTCGCTCAATTCCTCATAAACATGCTTTGGGAATTGCAACGACTCGTAATAATCCGTGGCATCGGAGGCATTGAAATACTGGTCTCCCAAGGCATTCATCGACAAAAATTTGAAATTAAACAGATTGTATATATCACAAATGAAAGTCACACTGAGTTTTTTGAAATGGGTGGACTTAGCTGCTTTGAAATTGACATTGTAGGAATCCACCCAGCGCACATTATTGGTGATACCGGAGACACCGCCATAAGTTGAATAAGCCCCGGCCTTCCAATAACCGGAAAAGGCCATATGCCAGCCGCCAATCGGATTCTGTCTAAAAAATTTAGGGCCGAATGAACGGGGTGTATGAAAAGCAACATTAAAATTCACTCTGGGAAGCGGTAATGGTTTATATTGTTCTTGAATAGAAACATTCGCTTCATATTTTCGCTGTTCTGAGGGATTCTGGTATTGTTGTCTGACTCCAAAATAGCCGGAGGTGTAAACCGAGTAGGTATAATTAACAAATCCGGTGAGCCAGTTGCCCGCACGCTTACGTACTTCTAATTCCAGTCCGCGGATATCCTGGTAAAAATTATTTTCACTGCGTGAATAATTCACAGTATTATCAGCACTCCGGTAGGTAACGGAATTAGCCTGATCCGATTTATCCTTGTAATAAGCGGCGGCATGGATCAGGTAATCATTAAACAGCGCTTGGTCATAGCCCAATTCATACATGACTGTTTTTTCCATCGGCAGGTAGGGATTACCGATACGTGACATGGCATTTCCAAAAGAGCGCCGCAGGCCAAACAGCTGGTCAGGTAAAAATTTCTGCCGCATATGACCATAATTGAAATACAGCTTGGAATTAGTCGTAATGGGGTGGGAGATACCCAACCGTGGTAAAAATGTTAATGACCCATCTACCGGAACAGTTACAATAGAAGATTCATTATCCGGATTATAGTTTTTGGAATATAAGGATTTATCGTATGGGGCGACATCGTACCATTCACCATTTGGATTAAAATATTCAGCCCGTAATCCTACCGTTGCTATCCAGCCCTTAGCCTCGATTTTATCCTGAATGTAGGCACTTAGCTGATAGGGATAACGATCCCATTCAGTCCTTTGATTACTGGTCGGTAAAGCTTTATTAACTGCTCCATAACTCATGTTAAAGGAATAATATTCAAATTCCAATCCACTTTTCAGTTGATGGTATTCAGTGGCTTGGTTGGTATAATTAAAGCGCATTTTTAAGTGAGAGGTTACTGTGGCGTCGCGGGAATTTGTCTTAACACCCATTAAATAATCATTAATGCTGCGCGTTAATCGCCAGTCATAACCAAAGGGAGCCTCATGAACCCAAAGCTCATCGGCACCGGGGAAGATATCAGTGTCCCTATCATAGTCCCAACGATAAGTTGTGTCCAGGTAGGTGGTATCCATTCCGGTACTGGTCGTATCGTATATGTTTGTTATGCCATCAATAACTTGAATACTATCGATTGCTTTACCAGGGTAGGTATCCCAACTGGCGATAGAATATTCTATCATGCCTTCATAGAATGATTTCTGGCTCAGCATATGTGTCAATTTTACGGAATACATCTGGTGGCTGAAATCGGTCAAACAATAATATTCCGGGTACCAGATTTTACTCTCCGTCTGAGAAGTGCCACCGAAAATCCCGGCCACACCGTAAAGACTTCTAAAATAACTAGGATTGCCAACGCCACTGGCAGACGATGCAGTGATCTCCTTAATAAAACTTGAAAATTGTAATTTAATTTTCTTGGTCAGGTCAGAAGTGAGTTTAGTCGTCCAGGTCCAGCTATTATAGGCATCTCTTGATAACGGCACAAAATACATGCTCCGTTCCTGTTTAAATGATGTGTAGAACCTCAGATTT
>JABMQW010000230.1 GCA_013203115.1 Fidelibacterota bacterium | reverse complement strand
GCTTTGAAACCCTTGGAACTATAGGGTGTACCACAGCAGGTTTCATCGATCCGCTCAGGCACAATTAACTGAATATTACAGATGGCAGCGATTTGCCCGATTATATCAGTCAGCGACATTTTTTGCCCACTGGCATTGAAGGTTCGATTAATACAGGAAGTATAATAAACATGGGGTTTTCCAATACCATAAACTTCCTGCGAACGAACCCGGGCGCCAGACGGTAATTTTGCATTCCAGGCTGGTATAACATGATTGGTCCATTTATTAATCATCTGCATTGGTTTTCCCAGCAACAAATGTAGACCAAAATGTTTAGCGAGCTGTTGAATGTTGAGCAAAACCCGGATGAATTTTTGTAATCCGACGAAATGATTGACGGTCCAGTCAGCAATTCGATTTTGCAGGGGACTATGAGCATCAAACCGTAATTCTTTGATAAAATTACCGGTGTTAATATTGACCGGACAAGCCGTTTCACAAAGACCATCCACCGCACAAGTGTCCGTTCCTTGATAATTATACGCTTTGATCAGGTCAAACCGTCGCCGATCGGAATTATTTTCCATGATCTTGATCTCACGAGCAACCACAATACGATCCCGCGGTGTAAAAGTCAAATCACGCGACGGACAGACCGGTTCACAAAACCCGCATTCCACACATAGATCAACTTTTTCATTGACCAGCGGTAACGACTTTAATGCTTTGATATGCACTTTCTGATCACGGTTCAACAAAACGTCGGGATTTAAAATATTATGCGGATCCGCCAGTTTCTTGATCCGCCACATAATTTCATACAGTTTACTGCCCCACTCTTTTTCGACATAAGGCGCCATATTCCGCCCGGTACCATGTTCTGCTTTTAGAGAACCATCGAATTTTGATATTGTCATTTCTCCAATATCATCCAGCATCCCTTCGTAAGCCCGGACACCTTCATCGGTTTCCAGATCGATCGAAGCCACAAAATGAAGGTTGCCGTCTTTGGCATGGCCGAAGATTACGGCATCCTCGTAGTTCCATTTTTCGAATATGGCATGGAGATTAGTAATCACATCGGCCAGTTTTTCAACATCGAAACAAATATCTTCAGTGATGACGCTGGTACCCGGTTTCCGTAATGAACCAACCGTGGTAAACAGACTCTTCCGCACGGTCCATAATTTCAGTTGATTGGCTTCGTCAGTAAAGAATCCACAAAGGATTTTCCCTTTATACTCGCCAATCTTTGTCTTGATTTTCCGGGCACAAGCTTCTGCTTCTTTCAGGCTGTCCTTCTGAAATTCGCATAATAACGCGGCGGAACCAGGTTTCAAACTGACCGGGTCGTAGGGCGGTTCCTCCAGATATTTCGCCGTTGTCAGGGAATTGAAATCCATCAGTTCAACCGCATCGGCACCGCCGGCTTTTAAAAATTCAATTGCATTGCAGGTATCTTTCAAGGATGGAAATATCAATAACCCGGTCACTTTAAATTCCGGATCTGGCAGCGTTTTCAATGTCACGCTGGAAATAAAGGCCAGGGTCCCTTCGGCACCAACCAGCAAATGAGCAAAAATATCTAAGGGATTATTAAAGTCAAGTATAGCATTAAGTGAATAACCCAATGTATTCTTAATACGATATTTATGTTCTATCTTATTTTTAAGATCAGCATTTGAAATAATTTTATCACGGAGCTCCGCCAACCCCTGAGTCAGATTGAGTTCATTATCTGCAAAACGCTGGTAGTCACTTTCAATACTGGTATCATAAACATTACCATTGGCCAGAATAAACCGAATATCTTTTAGTGTATAATAGGAATTCAAGCCGATCCCACTGTTCATTCCGGAGGCATTATTCGATACAATACCCCCGATCCGGGCTGCCTTGATAGAGGCCGGGTCCGGACCGATTTTCCGCCCGTACGGTGCTAGAAAGCGATTGACATGATCACCGATCACGCCGGGCTGCAGCCTGATGGACATTCCTTCAGCAAGGATTTTGAAACCGGTCCAACCTCGCACGATTTCAGCCACAATACCAGCCGTAACAGTCTGACCGGAAAGGGATGTGCCACCACCACGGAAAGTCACTCCAATCTTTTTTTCATGAGCAAATTTCAGAAGTTTGATCACTTCCACTTCCTGACGAGGTTTTACAACCGCCTGCGGTACTATACGATAAATGCTAGCATCGTGGGCATAGGCCAAGCAGTCAATCAGATCCGTTTTAACCTGTTCCTGGGGTAATACTCCTGTGAATTGAATTCGATCCATACTATATCCCGGATTATCTAAAATTTCATTCGCTTGATAACTGTAAAATTCTCTTTAAGCTCTATTGATTTTATGGCGTGCAAATTTACCAAGGACAGGTCTTGTGACCATCGTATATTTTAATTATCCTGCTTCTTTCGGATTACATACATCAGCGTCAGGAATCAAAGAGAATAAATATAAAAATGTAGCATAAATTTCCGATCAATATTTTATGACTCAATTCAAATTAACCACGGGAATCGAAAATGCGAAATATGCTTAAAAATTTTGGCACTATATTTATTCTCATCAACATTATTACAAATCTGTATGCGCAAGAGAAGTTTGCTATCCCCAAATCCTATTCTAACCTGTCTTATGATTCTACCGGTACGCTTATATTCACAACAGACGATGGAGATATCCTGCCATCAATCCCCCACACGGATAATTACCGATTAACCAGTCTGCGCCAACTTCCGGTTGGTACTGATTCAGGAATTTCATTTGACTTTCAGGATGAAACAATGACCGGTTGGATGAATTACGGCCTGATCCAAACAGAAGGTATAAAACATCATTACCCGCTCTTCTTTCACCACCGCTCCAAGATTGACACAGGTCGTACAACAATTGAAATTTCCAAACATCTGTCAGGATTATTTGATATAACTGGTTGGCAACAGTCCCAGGTAATCCGATTGGGTTATCGAATCACAAACAGCGCGGGTGATATTATTTATGACGGGAAAATTATGGTCTCAGGTACCGGCCCCTTTCAGGTTGAACCATCCATTATTGAAGGTCCCTTTGTTAATTTATTGACTCATCGGGGCGCGACTATCTCATTTGAGACCAGTGTTCCAATAAAAACTAAAATTAAAATTGGTCGGCACGTTTTCCAGGATGCTGCTGCCGATACTCATCATGAAATTGCGATTACTAAATTGAAAAGCGATCGAAACTATCAATATACAATTACATATGGAAATATCAGTGATACTTATTCTTTCCAAACGGCTCCAAAGCCCGGCTCACGAAAACCGTTTGTTTTTGGTTACGCCAGCGATGGCCGCGGTAACACTGGTGGCGGTGAAAGGAATATTAAAGGTACTAACGCTTACATCATGAAACGGATCGCCGTTTTGGCCAGTTATAAAAAGGCACGTTTTTTCCAATTTACCGGCGACTTTATCGGTGGTAATAAAACTGATTCGGAATCCATGAATCTGGAGTATGCTAATTGGAAAAGAGCCATCGAACCGTTTGCCCATTATATTCCCTACATCCCGGGATTTGGAAATCATGAAAGTTT
>JABMQW010000229.1 GCA_013203115.1 Fidelibacterota bacterium | reverse complement strand
TGTAATATCTTTCCGATTTGGCAAGTTGGTTTGCCTTTATCGAGATCAATGATGAAGCGTAATCCGCTCCCACAGGTAAGAGCCAGATCCTTTTGAGTTACCTTTAACTGTTTGCGTTTTGCGCGAATAGTGGCGCCAAGCTGTTTTGGACTTATAGTATTCATGTTACCGACCGGGAATATATAGCTTTTTGGAATGCTTGTCAATAAATATATTACCGTTCGGGAATATATAACAAGATTCTTGCCTCTTAGGGCGTTCTGTCTAACAACGGAGCGGTTGATTTTGGAACTGAAATGAGTGTTTCATTAGCCAATTCTTTTCAGACAAAAGTAAGGTACTGCGATGCTAAACAAATAGATGGTATAACAATTTTAGAAAGTTTTGTTGAATGGGAGGAGAGATCGATTTTCTTCCTTAATGTCGACGATATTGATTGTCTGCAGTTAGACTGGATTGGTTGTATGAAGAGAGGAATTGATTGATTTGAATTACAGTATAATTTTAATGGAGACTTAAGTATTATAAATCATAAACAGATTTATCCGAAGCTGGTGCTGTTAGCGCGAGAATCAAATGTAAATATCATCGCTTTTGTTAATTATTAGTCTTAAGAATTAGCATAACCGGAGTATTCTTGAGAAAACTCAGGAAAATGGTAGTGCTCAAATGGCTCCTTAAAATATTACAAACAAGCTGTAGTGATATATATCACAACTAATTGTTAAATATTCATTAATTGATCAATTGCAAGTATAACAGTGATAAAATTATGGTTGGAACAAGAATTCATAATAAGTAGATTAAATACTGGTTTGAGGTAAGATACAAATGGTAATCCGGGGACAGATTATTCCTGAAGGCTTCTTGATACAGAAATGTACGTATAATAGTGCACGCTCTGGTCGTAAATGACTGCAGGGATTTTGATTGTGAAATTCAGATCAATGAAGAAGTTTAACATTTTAACTTGCGGAAAATAAATTGATAAAAGAAGTGAGAGGTAGGACCTGGAGATGACCTATAAATTTTGTGTGCGCTTTTTATTTGATTGTTGGACGATATTGAGTAATATATTTACTCATAAACCATGTTAGATTCCTTAATCACCTCTAAAGCACGGCTTAAGCTGCTGCTGAAATTCTTTATAAACCCGGAAACCAGAGCCTATTTGCGTGAACTGGCCAAGGAGTTCGGTGAATCAACCAACAATATTCGCGTAGAGTTAAACCGCCTCACAAAAGCCAAACTACTGGTATCCGAAAATGCCGGACGAACCATTCTTTACAAGGCCAATATTGAACATACCCTATTTACTGATATCCAGAATGTGGTAAAGAAATACGTGGGCATTGATCGTCTTGTGGATGATTTAGTCTCACAATTGGGGCAGCTCGAGGCTGCCTATATCATTGGCGATTATGCTCGGGGAGTCGATTCCGGCTTGATTGACCTGGTCTTGGTAGGAAAGGTGAAGCAGGATGTTTTGCAGCGCTTGGTGGAAAAGACTGGCGCAGTCATCTCCCGCAAGATCAGACCATTAGTAGTTGATCAGGACGAGTTTAATCGATTGCAGGATCAACTCGACATCAAACACGCATTATTAGTCTGGGGTAACAATTCCACACTTAGTGCCAAGAACCCCTAGCAGTTAAGCTATTCTAATATATTTTGTTTGCTCATTCAGTTCCGATCTGGGACTGAGGGGGCGGAGCCACGCCCGGAAAAGCGAAGCTAATAGTCTGATTGAGTGCATATTCAAAACCGGATATTTTGCCAATTAAGTGTTATTGCAGTCTGAAATTGATAGCTATGTTACCGTAGGAATGATTATTTTAAATATTTGCTGATACAGAATGTCTTCGAAAAAACTATCAACTAAATCGTATCAGATTATTAAGCGGATTATCTGGGATTATAACATTGCACCTGAAGCGGCTTATCAGGTTCTAATTGGTGCGCGCGACCGAGTGAACCACTGGGATTTTGAACAGCTATTTTTACGATTATTGGAGCGCCTCAGCTGGTATGATTTACTTAACCTGCTGGGAGAAAAACGACTAAAGGATAAATTGACCTTGGATATCATTGATCAGTTAAGATATTCAGAATTGAGAGTGAAATATGGGCGATTATACAAAATTCTACACCACGAACCTGTATCCTTTACAGGATGGGGTGCTGCACTGCATAAACAGTTTAAACACACCCTTTTTTCTAACCGGTGGTACCGCACTTAGCCGGTATTATCTACAACACCGGTATTCAGATGACTTGGATCTGTTTGTAATTGCTGATACCCGTTATTCAGACCATGTTGATATAGTATTAGAAAATATTATTGCCAACGAAGCCGTTTATAAGTTTATTCTAGATCGAAAAAGTATCCGCCGTGGAAAATATTATTCTCAGCTAAGTGTAACTGATTCACATAATGCAGAAGTTGAATTGAAGATTGATCTTATTAATGATGTAGCAGGCCATTACGGTAATCTGGAAACTGATCCGGTGCTGGGTAAGGTGGACGGCTGGCAGAATATATTGGCAAATAAACTTACCGCCCTATTTAGATCTGAGCCGAAGGATGTAGTCGATATTTGGGCAATAGCCAGAAAATATCATTTCGAATGGCAGGAGATCATGGCTGCTGCGAAAATAAAAGAGGCTGGCGTTGAACCAGAAACTGTCTATGAAATTCTGCGGTCCTTTCCAGTAAAATATATTCAGGCAATTAAGTGGATTAATCCGCCCGCTGAAACTGAATTTGAAAAGGATATCCACCGCAACGCTGATGATATATTATATGGACGAGCTAATACAATAAGGAATTAAGAATTACGAATGCCTAATGAAGAGTAATATTGTACAGGAGAAAAGCTATTCTTTCGCCCTCAAAATTGTTGAATTATAGCGCTTCCTTAAAATCAGGGCTGGAGCGAATTCTCATTCGGTCTACTTCACAGCGTGACAACGACTGGAGCAAACCTATAAGAGGCTCTAACTGGACCAGCACAGGCAATTAAAATGTTTGCCAAAGAAAACCCAGTAAAGCTACTGAATGGTGATACTATCGACACTGAAATTACAATTTCCGTCCCTGAAATAGATATATCACTGGTGGATATGTTTAAGCGACCTATTTTGGACTGTTCAACAGTATGAATGGTGCTAGGATTATCACAAAGCAACTGAGCAAGTCGGAATTACGGGAACTGTGCGCGGCCTATTTTAAGACATTTGTGAAATTTGTGGTGGATATTAAACAGGGAATAATGTCAGTTGGGGGTGAGCTGCATGCTGACGGTGAAGCCCTGCTGATTGAACAGGGCTCAAATCAAAGTAATCTATGGGGCGCCAATTTTTATCCTGGTAAGACACCTTTAGAAAGATTAGAGTATACGGTCTTAATAAACATTCGTCCTCGTGACAATAATTTTGGAATGGAAATTTCAGATCCGGCAATCCAATCAAAAGTAAAAGAACTAGCCGAGCAGCTCCTACTTGCAGCCGATGACTCTCTGGCATAAAACTCTGCAATCACGGTTTACTGATTTTTCACCGGCGCAACAGATATTGATGGTTTGCAATGAATTGAATCGTGCCCAAAACCATCGTAAAAACGAAAGTGAATATCACAATTCGTTGGAGCGCGCCTTAGAATTAATGGATTTCATATATACTGATAAGCGCTGGCAGAAAAAATTAGGCGAATTAACCCGGGCCCGCTCTGTTCTGGCACAAGCCTATCTTGAAAAACCTGGTCTGACTGATCAACTCCAACGCATGTTGCTGCAACTTGACTGCGAAGCCTGGAAAATGATGAATACTGGGTTGGAGAGTTAATGGGTTGATAAGTCAGAAATTGCCTAAAAATATTGGAAACAGGGACACAGTAGAAGGTAGAACAGAACCCTGAAAATGAAATTAAATGACTGATATTTCATTGATTATTGAAAAGGTCAAGAAAATCATTCAAAAAGAAGTGGATTGTGATTACCGTCTGTTTTTATTTGGATCGCGTGCAAAAGATTTTTTTCACGAAAAATCAGACATAGATATTGGTATTTTATCAGATGGACCTTTAGATGCCATACAAATGTTTTCAATAAAAGATAAAATTGCTGAAATACCAACTTTGTTGAAAATAGATTTTGTTGATTTTTCAGTTGTGAGTGATGATTTTCGAACCGTCGCCCTGAAACAGACCAAGGAAATAGTGCGATGAGTTCCGATAGATATAACCGAAACATCGAAAATCTCGATAAAGCACTATTCAAATTTGGGGAAGCATTGGCTGAACCGGAATCATCCATTGTTCGGGATGCCTCTATTCAGCGATTTGAATTCACCTATGAGTTGTTGTGGAAAACCCTGAAAAATTTTGTGGAAGAGGTACACGGCATCCGGACTGTTTCTCCGCGACAGGTGTTTAAAGAAGCCTTTGCGCTTTCCCTAATCGAAAAAGAAGCTGTTTTTATTGAAATGATCGAATCCAGAAATACGCTGGCGCATACCTATAGCGAAGACCAAGCAAAGAGTATTTATGAAAAATGTCCTACTTATTTAGCTGTGATGAAAAATGTATTTAATCAGCTTAAAAACAATAAATAGGTCTTGTAAAAAATCCTCAATTCATTGAGAAATCCGGTAGTGATGGGGGAATGTATTTTTATTCGTAATAGATAAATGCTGATTGACTTCCACAACCACGTTCTACCTGGCGCTGATGATGGTTCCAAATCGCTGGAGATGTCGCTAAACATGCTGCGGACAGCAGCGCAGCAGGGCATTACCGATGTGGTCAATACGATCCATTACCAGCACCCCAAGATGGATGAATTTTCAATTACGAATGAAGAATTACGAATTAAGATTAAAGAGCTGCAGGTAGAAGTCGATAAAGCTGGTATACCAATCAAGCTGCATCAGGGAACTGAGGTTTTTTATTTACCGAACCTGGTAGAGATTGCCAAGGATCCGGTAACGACAATTGGAAACGGTAAATACCTGCTGGTGGAGTTCCAGCTTCATCAGTTGCCGGAAGGCTACCGGGATGTGCTGTTCAACCTGGTGATGTCCGGAGTGACACCAATCATCGCCCATCCGGAACGCTATAATCCGATCCAGCGCAATATCGACATTATTAGAGACTTGATCCAGGCCGGTTGTCTGATTCAGATTGATGGGGGCAGCCTCACTGGTAGTCTCGGGCAATCCGCCAAGAAGGCCGCGATGGAGATTCTGGAACAGGGTTTATGTCACCTGATTGGCTCCGATGCCCATGATGACCGCCGCCGGAATTTCTGCCTTTCTGAATCTATCGCTAAAGCACGGGAAATTATTGGTGATGATGTGGACAGGATCGTCCATAATTCGCAGAGATTATTAACCAGTGAATCGATTGATACTGAGGTGAGTATTTCTTATCCGGTAGAAGAGCCTTCCTTCTTGGCCCGTGTGAAAAAGCGCATCTTCAGTAATGCCTAACGGTGTAACGTATAACAAGGTTTTTCGATGCGTAATTCGCTGCAACATGATAACTTTTCTAAGCAAGTTTGGTGACACTGCGTACAAAATTACGCACTTGTGTAGTAGATTACGCCCCCTGAAAGTACATTGTTTAAAGCAACCATTAGTAACCCTCCTCCGTTCATGCCACTGCTTTGCCACCTGATTGGTTCTGATGTCTGATATAATTAAAACCATCACTGGCATACTGCGGGACAAAGTTGAATTTGCATTGCTGTTCGGTTCTTTTGTTACCGATAATTATAATCGTAAGAGTGATATCGATATTGCCGCTTTTTTTCGTCAGTTCAATATGGATATGAACACAATAATTGATCTTAATGCGCAGATAATGTCGGCGGTTGGTCGTGAAACCGATCTGATCTGTCTTAATACCAGTGATATAATAATAACAATGCAGGTTCTGGCCCGGGGACGCCTAATATTTGCACGGGAAGATTCTTTATTTTATCAATTTAAAGCACGTAAAATCAGTGAATATTTGGATTTTAAAATGGACCGGAAAATTATTGAAGACCGGCTTTTAAAGGGTGGTTTGTATGCATGAAGTCGATCCGATTCTGTCAAAGATATTGATCATCAAGAATTGTCTAACTACAATTTCTAAAGCAACTGGGTTAGACCCGGATAAACTCGATGATGTTATTATCTAAGATGCCTGTGTGTTAAACCTGCAAAGAGCGGTCCAGGCCTGCATCGATATTGCCCACATTATCATATCCGAAAAAGGCTACAAGCTACCGGCGTCTTATAAAGAATCTTTCATGATACTTAACTGGAATAAAGTTATTTCTGCTGATTTAGCCGAAAAGATAAGCAAAATGATCGGTTTTCGTAATATTGCCGTTCATGATTATCAAAGCTTGAGCCTAGCTATTTTAAAATCGATTTTGGTAAATAATCTGAAAGATTTCGAAGAATATTATATCGCCATTTATAATTATGTTGATATAAATACGTAGATGCTGGATTGCATCAATCAGATGATGGATTTTGGATGATAAATGTTGGATGGAGTGATGGTTAGTTCTAAGCAGCATAATGAAATTGTTGACCTTACTATTAATTTTTCTCTGAAAATAATTGAACTTTATCGCTTTCTAATTACCCAAAAAGAATTTGAGATGTCAAAGCAACTGCTCAAATCATGAGTCAAATTGAGGATATCAGTTATGAATATAGTTGAACAAAAAATAAAACAATTGCCCCGGGAGATACAACAGGAAGTGGTGGATTTTATTGAGTTCCTGATTGAGAAACGGGAAAAAAAGGGAGGAAGAATATTGACTCAGGACTGGGCGGGAGCCCTTAGAGAATATAGGAATAAATATACATCTCTAGAACTTCAGAAGAAGGCATTGGAATGGCGAGGCGATTGATATTATGTACTTAATGGATACTAATATATGGCTTGAAAGGTTATTAGACCAAGCAAGATCGGAAGAGGTTGGAAATTTCCTTAAAAAGGTAACATCAGAACATCTATATATCACAGATTTCTCCTTTCATTCTATCGGAATTGTGATGGATAAGCTGAACCAGAAACAGGCACTACTCAAATTCGTCCAGGATGCTTTAATAGAAAGTGAAGTGGGTTTAATACACCTTGAACCAACAGATATGGGAAAAGTGGTTGAAATCATGGATCAGGCTAAGCTGGATTTTGATGACGCCTATCAATATGTCGCTGCGGAACAATACAGACTTACCCTTATCAGTTTTGATAAAGATTTTGATAAAACTCCATTAGGCAGAAAAGAACCTAAAGATATCCTGGGATAAATCAACTTATTTATCTAGCCGCCCATAAAGTCACTATGTTTCTTACCCCAGTACAATTCGCTACCCGCTCGTGTTCATCATCCTGTGAAAAACAGTGAAAGACTACCCGATCAGGCCGGCCTTTTCAATATTCTATTACCAGAACATAATGTTTGCGACGCATAATAACATTAAATGGAATTCTTGAATAGGACTGACGAAATCCATCGTCTGGAAAGTGCCCTCTCCAGAGAGAACCCTGTTTTTGTCGTACTTTATGGTCGTCGTCGCATCGGTAAATCCATGCTTCGGTCGTGCCACCCTCAGAATGGCCGTAGAGATTGATAGACATGCGCGCTCGTACTGAAAATTACCCGCCCAACTGATGTTGGAAACAAATGCAAACTACCTTAATTTTAGGCCTGGTGTTAAAAATTTATTTGGAGCTGATTTTTTAATGAACAATAGTTTTAAAAGGATTTCTTTTATCCCGCCTGTGCTCAAGCTTCCTACCTGCGCTGCTACTTCCTGCCTGCGGTTCCGCTTCGGCAGACAGGCGGCAGGCAGGCAGCGAGTATTCTTTTATCTTGCTACTTGCGCCGTTAGCGGCGCAGACCTACCAACCAACCAGCACGGAGCGCTCCTTATAGTCCCGCGTAGCGGTGAACGCTATGTAACCGATGAATTTGGCGTAATTCGGATGTATGTCAACGTCTGGGGGCATGTGAATAGTCCCGCTAGTTACTTAGTCTATGATGGTATTGATTTAGCCACGCTTTTATCGGTAACCGGTGGCCCCCTAAGCGCGGCGCCAATTTCAAAGGTGTGACCCTGTTCCGTGAAATCCCGGATGAAAATGGTAATTTGATCTATCATATCAATATGGATAATTTCCTGAAAACCGGTGATCGCAGCGATTTTATTAAAATATTGCCTAATGATACTGTCATTATACAGCAAAAACCATTATCCTACGTATTATCAAATGTCGGATTAATTAATACATTTATGAGTATGTTGAATTTATATCTATCAATTCAAATAAATGCCAGAAGGAATTAGGGAACAAGGAATGAGGGACAAGGGACAGAATAGGGAGAATGGAGAAGGCCGACCGGAGATGGGAAACGGATAAAAAGTGACAAGAAACCTGTGACGAGTAATCAGGAACGAGGAACGGAATACGGAATAAAAAGGTAGTATACAGAAATTTGAAGAATCGTATTAATAAATGGCAGGTAAAAACAATCTACAATCTAAAATCTAATATTCTACATTTTTGATGCGCCTAAATAACGATTTAGCAACATTCATAAAATCCGGGTTTCTGAAAATAACGGAAGAATCGAATATATATTTATTTGGGTCCCGTACGGATGATTCTGCAAAAGGTGGGGATATAGATATTTTGTGTTTAAGCCAAACAACGATACCGCGACGTTTAATCAGAGAGTTCAAAATTGAATTTTATAAAAATTTTGGTTGGCGTAAAATTGATATAGTTAATTTCACCTATGATGACAATAATATATTCAAAGAAATAACTTTAAAGCAAGCTATTGAATTATGACTGCAATAGAACAAAAAACTATCGATCTTTTAAACCAAAACTGGGTACTATTGCTCAGTAGTCTTGAAACATTAAATCTTTCTGTAATAAAAGCAAAATCAATAGGAGAAAAAGCTGACTACTCATTTGAGGAATTGGAAACATTCGACTCTCTGATAGCGAAATTTAGTCGAACTTCAGATATTTTTACTCAAAAGGTAATACGCACTGTTTGGATCCTCCTTCATGAAGAAACCATGCCCTTTATTGATTTATTGAATATGGCAGAGAAGATCGGGCTGGTATCTTCGGCGGATAAACTGCTTGAGATAAGGGACTTGCGAAATCAGATTGCGCATGAATATATCCCGGAAGCTATTCGGAAATTGATTCCTGACGTCATCGAATTGTTTGCAGAATTGCGACACAACGTACAAATTGCCGGTAATTTTCTCTTGAATAGAAAATGGCTTGATAAAGAAGTGACGAGTGGCAAGTAAACAAGGAACGAGGGACAAGAAACCAGTGACGAGTGAAAAGTGACAAAGAAAACACATAAAGATTTGGATTGCTGGAAAATGTCAATGGTATTTGTAACAAAAATATATGAAATGACCAAAAATTTCCCTGCCGCTGAAGCTTATGGGCTTACATCTCAATTACGTCGATCAGCTATTTCAATTCCGTCAAATATTGCTGAGGGAGCCGCTCGAAAATCGAATAAAGAATTCATTCAATTTTTGTATATTGCATTAGGTTCTGTTGCTGAAACTGAAACACAATTAGAGATTGCTAGTCGAATAGGTTATCTGGATAATGTTACTGATCTGAATAACCAGATTACTGATATCAGAAGATTAACTCAAGGTTTAATCCGATATTTAAAAGAAAATAAGAATTAATATAATGCGTTTTACACAAAATACACTCATCACCAAACTCTCGTCACTCGTCACTTGTAACTTGTTACTATAAAATGGAAAACCAACCACTTCCCATCCAGCCAACGCTGCCCCAACCGGCCTTCGAAGAAAGCGAACTGAGCCTGAAGGACATTTATTATATCCTGCGGAGAAATGTTAAAACGATCAGCATCACGACTTTTGTTGTATTATTTCTATCGGCTATAGTCACACTCATGACGCAACCGGAGTACGAATCCACCGCCATGATCATGGTGGAAGAGCCCAATCAGTCGATGGCGGTTTTTGATCTAGGATTTGATAATGAAATGAATCTCCTGAATAATGAGATCGAGATTCTAAAATCGCGTACCCTGGCCGAATCGGCGGTTGATTATCTCTGGAATTCAGAGCATCGTAATAATTTGTTTTTATTCGGAACTAAAGTATACCAGCCGGAAGGCGCCCGCAAGCTGCTGCGCCAGATAATGACGGTTGGTATCTGGGATCAGGATACAACCGAAGCATTATTCGGTTCGATCCCGGATACTGTAAAATTGGCGACTGTAAGAAGTCTCCGTGGCAATATGGCTGTCAGCAACCAACGCAACACCAATGTTTTAAAAGTTACTTTTTCCAGCGCCGATCCCGCTGAAGCGGCCTTGCTTGCTAATACAATTGTTGAACTGTATACCCGCCGCGACCAGGATTGGACCACCGGTGAAATTCTAAATCTGAAGGATTTTCTCGAGGAACAATTAATTAACACTGAGCAGGAACTGGCCCAGGTGGAAGATTCCCTGCGCAGCTTCCAGGAACGCGAGCAGGTCTA
>JABMQW010000228.1 GCA_013203115.1 Fidelibacterota bacterium | reverse complement strand
GAAAACACAGCCACGGGGCAATTACAGCTTTGCGGGCTGCGGACAAAAAACCTCGGAATCAGTTATCGCTCTGGAATTAAAAACAAATTCAAGAAGTGACAAGAAAGTAAAAACGGTCAACCTTATTTAGGCATTGACTACTTATCCTCTACCTCCTGAATCCCGACCCCCAACCAAGCACGAATCACATAGCCATTTTTAATCAGATCCCCCAGCACTTTTTTCGCCATATTAGATGGAATGGCAAATCCAACTCCCCGGTTAGCGCGCTCGCGTCCGCCGGTAGCGATGGCAGTATTAATACCCACCAGTTCACCTTTCATATTCAGCAACGCACCACCACTATTACCGGGATTAATAGCAGCATCAGTCTGGATGAAATCTTCGTAATCAGTAGCTCCCAGGATAATATTCGAGCGCCCCAGAGCACTTACAATACCGGCTGTAACCGTGTGACTCAAATTGGCTGAAAACGGGCTGCCAATCGCCATAACCCACTCCCCTACGCGCAGCATATCGGAATCGCCTAACTCCAAAGCCTTCAGATTTTTTGCATTAATTTTTAACACGGCTAAATCAGATTTTGGATCGGTACCAACAACCTCAGCTTGAATAATACGCTTATCAATTAACTGGATAGTAATTTCGTCGGCATCGGCAATTACATGGTTATTGGTTAAAATATAACCTTTCCCGGAATCGACAATTACACCGGAACCCAGTGCCTGCCCACGATATTCACGGTCAGGAACATTGAAATGGAAATTGAAAAATTCCTCAAATGGCGTTCCGCTATAAGGATTGCGCGAATTTGAGCTGTAAATCTTTTCAGTAGTAATGGTAACTACTGCCGGATTCGCCTTTTCCGCGACATCAGCCAGTGCCTGGCTGAACTGATCGACGATTGAATTTTGGGCAAAAGTGATTCCAATAATTAATATTGCAAATAGTATCAATTTTCGCATTACATTCTCCAAAAATTTATTATTTCAATGCGATCTAAACGGGAAATGTTCCAAAACAAAACGGCCTCCAAATGGAAGCCGTTTTGCTGTTTATTAAGCCCTATTTATTACTTCAATAATACCATCTTCTTAGTGGCATGGAAACTACCGGCACTAATCTGATAGAAATACATTCCGGTTGCTACCGGAGCGCCTTTATCACTCAAACCATTCCAGCAAATTTTATGATATCCGCCGGTCAGTTCACTATTCACCAGAGTTTTTACCACTTGCCCCATCAGGTTATAAATAACCAGTTCCACCGGTCCGGCCTCGGGGAGGTCAAACAGGATATCGGTAACAGGGTTGAAAGGATTGGGATAGTTCTGGTGTAAAGCATAGCGCGTGGGTACTGATAGGATATCCAGACTGATTGATTTTTCAATGACAGGAATACTCTGACCCTGCGATCCAACCAGTATGCTTTGCTCGAGTGTTATATGAGCTGGAACACGTGAATTCTCTTTCACAGTCAATGGAATTATCAACAGTGTTTCATCAGTAATATTCAATGAACCACCGGCGACATTTGCGATAACAACATTCATGATCCCCGGTTGTGATTCACGATAGTTGATTATCAGGTCTTTCTGCGCACCGGAAATACCTGGTGTTCCTAATTCTATAGCGTTAGCATCGTATTTGATACTGAATTGAGCGCCACGAACTATTCCATCGTAAGTCAACAGTGCTCTGAGGTTGTGCTGACCATCATAGGCCAGTCCCAGCACTGCGCTGGTACCATCATCCGCATTGCTTACTCGGGCGGCCGCGGGTGGCAGGATAATATCAACGATCATGATGATATCCTGAATGTTGATTAAACCATCCCGATTGATATCAGCACCGCGGAATTGATCCAGGCTTGGTGTGGAAACACCAAGTGCAAAATCGACAACGATCAACAGGTCAAAAACGGTGACGCCATCAATGAAATCAACATCGCCAGGTAAGTACGGTACTATACAGACCATGTTGGACGGTTTGGATTCCAAGGTATCATACACATCCGTATCCCAGACCGCTTTAACGGTGAAACAGTATTCAACATAATTAGCCGGAACTGTTATTGTTGCGGTCGTATCATCGCTGGCATTTACAGCAATAAGAGTATCGCCGCTGGCTGTCTCTTGATAAACATGATAGCCGATCAGACTGTCCTCACGGGTTGACACAGTCCGTAGTCCATCTGGTAAACGAGGCGCAGACGGACCATGTGATCCGGCGACATTAACCAGACTGACAGGAAGATGAGTGGTTAGATTATCCAGAACACTGCCGTTGGGCTGAACTGTAACTGAGCGTCCCGCGGCGGCGATTAGGGCTTCATGACTGCCTTCGGCATAAAAGCCGTAATCACCCATTTCAGTCCAGCCATCAATGTGGTTTCCGAAGTATAAACTGGCGGAATAGGTGTCCTCATCGATAGAAATATAGGGACCACCGGCCAGAATATTATAGGTTGCCACCAGGAAAGCACCATCATTGATCGTAGCATCGTCAATATCGATTTCTATCCAATCATTACTAACTCCGGTGACAATATAAGGACCTGACAGGACAGTAACACCGTCATCAGCATAGACATTGACCTCGATATCCTGGGCAAATGACCCGTAATCAGAGACATGGAAACGGATAGCCTGGATCGTAGCTGGATAGTCCGGCGGGACAAATAGCTGGGCCAGTCCCATACCACCGTCAGTTGATGATATTGCATTCTCGAAGGTTCCATCATGGAAAAAGACCCACTCGCCAGGTGCAACCGACCCCGGTGAATTCCAGGCCAGATCAACCAGCATATCGCCACTGGTCGCTACTAATCCGCCCGGTTTACCAAGTTTCGGTATCATCATGAAGTCTTGTACGGAGGCTGCTTCCTGGGCTATTACAATAACATCGTCCTTGGAACTGTCAAATCCGGGTCGCGCGACATTGACAGGATAGGTTCCCGGGATCAGATTATGCAGCAAGTATACACCATCAACTCCGGTGGTGTCACTGATGCCACCGGCGCTAACTACAGCACTGTCCAGCAGGTTATCGGCCGGATCGGTAATCACACCGGTAATATCACCAAACAACCAGGTTGGTGTAACCGATACTGATAATGGCGCACTTTCATAATCAGGGGCATAATAAGCAGTAACACTAAAATCATAAGAAACGCCGTTGGTTAAGTATTTAACCATATATCCAGGAAAGGGTAATTCATAGTCATTATCCGGATCAGCGGCAGCATCAATATAGACATTATAACCAAGAAATTCGCCTTCGGTTAGTATTCGTTCTTCGATATCAAAGGTACCGGTTGCATCAAGAATGGTGGCATCACCATCATCGGAAAAGAAATAATCACAAGTCAAAGCACCTGAAGCACCGACATCGGCCACCAGTATCGCCCAAAAATCGATCGTACCGATGATACCGCCCATACCATCATCTCGGTCGCTGCCCCATGAAATCGTCTGGCCTTGCACACCATTGAACTCTTCAGCAAACATCGATTGCGGACCAGCATCTAAAACAATCAGTTCGGCCGGGAATGTTACCGCAAATGAATCGCACTCCGAAAAATCGGTTGAGACAACCGTCAGAGTGAATTCGGCGAAAGTGGCTGAACCGGGAAGATAACCGGTTGTGGCCACGACAAACGAACCGCTGATATCGCGGGTTGATTGGGAGCCATCAATAGCAGCTTTCTGTGCTTCTAGTTCACGATCGGTTATTTTATTGTGATCCTCAACACTAACTACGAAACCAGGTAAAGCCCGGGTCGCAGTCGCATTCATTTCCAGATTATATGGGCCATAGGATGAGGTACTGTACCCATCAACAACAATATTGTAGACGCCTGGTCCCAGCGTAACTTCCAAATAGGACTGCAATCCGGTGGGACAACCATCATCATCGAAAGCCAGGATTTCGTCACACCCACCATTTAAAAGGATCAGGTAGGTATCCCAAGTGGCTCCGCATAGAGAAAATGATATATTTACCGTCTCCGTTATGGTAAACTGGTAGACTACATCGGGACCATTGGCCGTAGTCCCATTAGTGTAATCATTAAGAAACCCGGTATTATCACCGATAATTACCTGGTTGAATCCATCACCAACATCGCCAATCACAATTGGTACCAGGCAGTTTTCTCCATCCTGGAAAGTCAATCCGGGGGCTTCCCAGTTCAGGTAGACTTCCTCATCACCGGGAATAGCGGACAGGTAGGTCGGAGGCATGGGAATGAATGTTTCCGGGATTCCACAGACATTATTGCTGGTATCGGAGATTACTTCCGAACCTGAGCTGTCGTAAACAGCGGTAACATAATAACAGTATTCCGTTCCAAGTATTACAGCCCCGTCAACATAGAAATTGGTATCTACATCGGCCAACCAAGCGTCATCCCGGTAGACCTCATAACCAGTTAAGTCGCCACAACTCATTATAAATTCACGACTGGTAATATCATCCACCGGTTCGGCAATCATCACATCATCGATAAACCAGCCCGGATATTGTACTGAGCCATCGGAACCAAAATGCCAACGAATTATTACTTCTTCTCCAGCATAATCTGTCAAATCAAAAATAGCTTCTTCCCAGAAACCCTGACCGTGTCCCGAGAAACAAGGTTCACCTGGAATTCCGGCATTGGCGATATTGGCTGCATCATCATCATATCCATCTATTGGTTCAATGATTATCCAATTGGAACCATTATCGACAGATAACTTCACATTGCCACCATCCCAACTGAATTCCGTATCATACCAGTGCCAGAATATCAGGTGCGGAGCCGCTAAGCCGGACAGCGAAATCGGGGGGCTGTCAACCATACTGTTCGACATGGCAGAATAATCACCAGCAAGGTTGATTCCCCAAAGAAAGTCACCGGAATAAGCTGCCGGCGGTTCGCCCGAGGTCGGTGTTCCATAAGCCCATTCACCTGTATTCAGATATCCGCCATCGCCACTTTCAAAATCTTCAAAATAGAGATCTCCGGCACCTTCCGCCCGGGGTATGTTCCAAGACAGGGTTAAAACATCGTATTCGTTTGTTGAACTGACCGATAAATTACCGGGGGGACAAAAGTTCTCCTCGTACATGACCGAAAAGCTGACCGTATCCCCAACCATCGGCACAAAGCTGTTACCATCCGGATCGACTGCTTCAACCAGCATGAGGTAGTAACCATCGATTAGATCCCGGAGTATAAAGCTGCCTGGCTCATGGGCCGTTGCGGTCAACTCATCATTCAAATAAGCATTAAGATAACCATCACAATCGGTACAGGCCGAATCACCGATCTCAAAAAACGAAGCCAGATCAAAGGTGACTACAACTGAATCAGTATTGACAACCGTACCGGTGACCGGAAAAGTAATATTGATTACTTCATCCCGGTCATATTGAGCCATGACCGATCCACCACACAGGATAAAAGTACTTAGTAACATTAATGCTGATTTTCTTAGCATGGATTCCTCCTAAACAATGTTTGTAGCGTCAAATTACTTCAAGATTACCATTTTCTTAGTGGCAGTGTATTTACCGGCCGTTAACTGGTAAAAATACATACCAGTGGCTACCGTCTCATTCCGATTATTCATACCATTCCACCGGATTTGATGAAATCCGGCTTCCAGGCTCTCACTGACCAGGGAGCGTATTTTCTGTCCGGTAATATTGTAGATTACCAGTTGGACCTGACCGGCATCGGGTAGATCAAATTTTATATCAGTCACCGGGTTGAAGGGATTGGGATAATTCTGATGCAAAGCATATCTGGACGGCATTACAGCAAAATCAATTACCGTGGAACGTTCAACCACCGGGATTAATTCACCATGCATACCAGCCAGTTTTGAATTATTCAACCCAATTTCTACAGCCTTGTTCGGTTGTCCATTGACTGTGTACGGAATACTGAGCAAGGCCTCTCCGCTCAAGTCCAGGGCTTGTCCATCAAGCCGGGCAATAACATAGGTTACTGCGCCATTAGCATTGGTATTACTGGCTAATAATAACTCACCGTTGTTCCCAGTTACGATGGGCTTCCCAAGGACGATATCAGCGGCGGTTTTACTCAGAGTAAATTGCAGACCGCGCACCGGTCCGGTGCAATCCAAGGTTAGATTGAGCGCCTTATCCGGACTGGCTGTTATGCTCAAAGTCGCTGCATCAGTACCGCCATCTCCGGTTAACCGGGCAACCGGTGTACCAAAGATAAGATCCACGACCAAGATGATATCCTGGATATTGATCATTCCATCACGGTTGATATCACCACCACGGAATTGATCGTCGCTAGGATCGGTTATTCCCAGCACGAAATCAACCAGAACCATCAGATCGGTTATATCAACGACATCGCTGAAATCAACATCGCCCGGCTTAAAAGTTTCCGCACAAGCAATGCTGGAAGGCTTTGATTCCAGAGTATCATAAAGATCTGTTTCCCAGATTGCTTTAACCGTGAAGCAGTATTCGACATAATTATCCGGGACAGAAATGGCAGCCGTTGTATCATCGACGGCATTTGTGGCGACTAATGAATCACCGTCCGTCATTACCTGATATGCATTGTAGCCAATTAAAGCGTTGTCGCGTGAATAATCATCACTGAAAATTGGATGGGTTACAACAGCATTTCCAGCGGTTAACGAACCATCATGAACTGCAACCGCATTATCGTTTATTGAATGACTATATTCCGGAGGCAGGTCTGAGTGAGAGAGAGCTCGTACCCGACCATATGAACTTACCAGCGCAGCCATCATGTAATCTCCACCATAGCCACCATCACCAACATACCAGACACCTGTATCATAGGTATAATTATTATCAGCAAAGTCCACCGATCCATCAACGCAAAATCCTTCTGGATCACCAGTGGTTTGCCAATCATCGTAATGAGTTGCTATTACATAAAATGAACCGAACAAACCAGTGATATCAGGATATACTGTCGCCCAACCGTCTTGAGCAACTACTTCCTCATCATGAATCAAATTACCGGGTTGTCCATTATTATCATCAAATACCAATACTCTTACTGGTCCGTGAGTGGCATCTGGCCAGGGCCAGAAGGGATCACCTTCGGACAGGATCCGCAATGAAGCAGCTAACACGTCAAAATCACCACCAACGTCAAACCGTATTCCATGGGCAAAACCATCTTCGTAAGTTCTATAAAAATAAAACGCATTCTCTATTATTCCATCATCATACTGGAGCGTTATTTCTTCACCAGCTCCTGGCGAATTCCATTCCAGATGTATGATATGATCACCACCTGCTGCAATAAGTCCACCAGGTTTTCCCAGTTTCGGAATTAATGAAAAATCTTGAGTAACGGCTGCTTCCTGGGCAATGATGGTTACATCGGCGGTTGAACCATCGAATCCGGGCCGTGATACGGACACCGTCTGAAGGCCAGGTACGATACCATAGATCAGGTATAAACCATCCGCACCGGTGGTATCGGTTAATCCACCGACACTGACAACCGCGCTGTCCAACAGGTTGCCGATCGGATCGGTAACAACACCGGTGAGATCACCGAACAACCAGGTTGGTGTGGCGGATATGGACGTGGGAGCACTTACCCAATCGGGAAAATATACCGCTACGACATCAAAATCATAGGTTTGTCCATTAGTTAGACCTTGCGCTAAATAACTGAGACTATTTATCACAGTCGTATTGTCCTGAACGTCATCCACATAGATGTTATAGCCCAGGAAATCCCCATCGGCCGGTATATTCTCCTCAATTTCAAGCGTACCGCTAACATCATGGGGATCACTGCCCCAGGTATCACCGGAAAGTCCCCAGTTCAGGGTCTGGGTACCGCTAATATCACCGATTGTTACATTGACAAAAAAGACGGCATCAGATGATAGTTCACCATATCCATCATCGGCAAAATCTCCGAATGTTACGGTGGCGCCTGCGCCGGTTTCACCATTATAAACCAATCCGCCGGCATCGGTGGCGTAATTGACCACGAAATCGGCTGGGAAGGTCAGACTAATTCCATCCAGGTATTCCACATCTGATGAGGAATAATTCACACCGAATTCAAGATCCATCGTGGTATTCGGTAAATACTCCGAATTAGCGACAACATTGGAATTGGCTATTTCGCGGTCATAGGCTGCCAGCAGTTCCGGATCGACTGGCTTTTCGTAATCAACAATACTGGCATTGAACCCGGTCGATCGGGTCGAAGCAGTGGCCGTAATCTCCAAGGCATAATCGCCGGAATTGGTCGTGCCATAACCATCGACTACAATCTTGTACACGCCTGGATCTAAAGTACCTTCAATCAATGATTGCAGGCCGGTGGCACAGCCATCATCGTCAAAAGCCAGTATGTCCAGGCAATCTCCGCTGAGGAGCATCAAATAAGTATCCCAGGTGGCGCCACCACACAGCGAAAAAACTATATCCACCGTTTCGATTACGTTGAACTGGTAAACCACATCCGGGCTGCCGGCCGAGAAACCATTCATAAAATCATTGGCAAAACCAGTCGTGGTACCATTCAATACCAGATGAGTACCATCAGCGATATTATCGGCTATGATGTAGGGATTCAGGCAATTTTCACCCTCTGGTATTACCGTACCGGGCGGTGCCCAGAACAGGGCTACTTCTTCATCACCTTCAATAGCACGTAAATAAGTCGGTGGCGGCGGTTCAAAAACACCGGGCGTACCGCAGACAGTATCGGTAGGCACCGAACTGATTTCCACACCATTAGTATCATAGACAGCCGTAACGAAATAACAATATTCCTGTCCCAGAACGACGGCTGCATCACGATAAAAATTGGTATCGACGGCAGCATAAAGGGCACCATCACGATATAAATCGAACCTTTGAAAATCGCCACAACCTTCGATATCTTCCCGTTCCGTAACCTGAATAGGCTGGGGAACGCCGATATAGACATCATCGATGTACCAGCCGGCTCGTTCAACAACTGTAGTGGCATATAATTCGAAAGATATTTCTACTTCAGCCTGGCCGATCCAATCAGTTAGCGGAATTTCTACCAGCTCCCAATCAACTGGAGTTGTCGACAATATAAAATCCCAGACCATAGCACCGTTCACATAAATCTCAATGTAATCGAATGAACCAAATACTTCATGCCAGCTATAGAAACTAAGTACTGCATCCGGCATCCCCGATAAATTCACGGTTTTACGCAGAAAACTGCGTCCGCCGGCATTAGTATAATCACCGTTCACAACTGTAGCCCATAACCCGGTTCCGGAATGGGCAACGGGAGGAGGATTATACCCACCGGCATAATCGGTAAAATCATAGGTGTTGGACCAGGCCCAATCGCCGACCGGATCCCAATCAGCGCTGGCTACAAAACCGCCGTCCCACAGCTCGAAATCCAGGACGCCTTCGGCACCACCGCTGCCGAACGGAGGAGTCCAGAACACAGTTAGGACTTCATATTCATAATCCGAACTGACGATCAGGTTAGCCGGAGGACAATAATCATCAGTATAATCGGCACCAAAGGTTACCGTATCATGCAATACGGGAGTGAAATTCTGCCCGCCGGTATCAACGACTACTAATTCAAGAAAATTATCGCCATCGAGTAGACCATCCATTGCGTATGGTCCGGTAGCAAAAATGTTACCATAAAACTCGTCATTCAAATATGCTTTAATATAACCATCACAATCAGTACAACCGGAATCGCCGATAGCAAAAAACGGTGCCAGATAGAAATCAATTTCGACATAATCCGTATCGACTACTGTTAACAGGTCGGGATATAAAATCTCGATTACTGCATCACGATCATACTGCGCCATTGAAAGCGATGTAATGAAAAATACTGCCGATATTAATGCTATAGCTTTCGATTTAAGCATGGAACCTCCACTTGCTGTTGTTCACTATCGAATTGTTATCCTTGACCGAAGTCGAAAATTGGATAGGCAAATTTAATTATTACCCTGTGTTAATCAATATATTTTAAGTCAATTCCACCATAAACATCATAATAATTTTTATTCTTTGGAAAAATGCTGGTTTTCCCTGCCTATTACAATGATTTATTTGACCAAAAAGGAGTAACTAATAAATAGCATTTAAAGGCATTAATCTGATGTCACTTTAAATTAGCAAAATCAGCATCAGGTCTGTTACCTAAAACAGCCTGAACCTAACTGTCATATGGAGAGCCCCACGCCTGCGTGCCGAAACGCACTTTGGCGTGCAGGCACGGGCAAAGCCCGTGGTTTTCCCTGCCTTGCCGGCAGGCCCGCCTGCCGGACGGGCAGGCAGGTGCGTAGGCGGATAAAGAATTAATCTGTTTGCGATAGGATATAGGTGGTGATTCGCTTAAAAGTTGTAATCTTGCGTGTAGTGGGGAGAAATAGGCTTATTGAATTTATTCATCAATTTTCTTTTACTAAGGGAGAGAATTTCTTTAGAGATGATATTTTCTATTTCAACAAACATAAAATCATCGAATTCATATTTTGTTACTACATCATAGACGCTTTTTAATATGATGTTATCTAATCTATCGATAGACTTTAACACTTGGGCATTATATTTTTCCATTTCATTAATCTTGGTTGTGGCGTTTTTTACTATTTGTTCTCTTAAGAAATCAATTAGCGAGATATCGTTGTGTTCTAAATGAAGCCCGTATTTGTCGCCTATAATCTCTTTACTGCCATCTGTCTTTAGAATCATCCTGTTGTAGAATTCATCCGGTGGAAGCATGTTTAGAAGGAATTGTTCCATATCCAACCTGTGGATAACAAAGGTTATTTTTATCCCTTTTTCAATATTGGCTGCGCATATCACAAAGAAGTTCATGCCTTCTGTTTCGGCTATGATATCGCCGACCGCATAATAAGTCTTCTGTAATATTTCAATACATTCGTAGGTAAAGTCTTGATAGAGCGTTGTCCCCCCGACCGTCTTTTTAAACAAATCCCGTTGTTTGGCTTTTTCTTCGGGGTCGTATTTTAAAAAGATATAATCCATGTAAAAGGCTGAACTTTCATATTGACATTTTATGTCTATGAATTTTATATTTTTTTCAGGCATGACCCCACCTATGCCTCTAGAGGAGTTAATTGTTAAAAGGTCTTTTTTAGTTGCGATATGAATCCAGAAGGTTTTTCCGAAGATCCTTGTGCTGGCGATAAGAGGGTAGGCAGGCTTAGTCGTCTTATTAAAACTCTCAAGGAATTTCTTCTCAATATCTGTTTTTTCAAGAGGGGTTGGAGGCCTGGGTGAACAACCACTAGATATGAGAATATTAACTAATAGAATTACTAGGGCGGGCTTTATTAAATTCTTTAAATATCGCTTCAATTTCATCATAATCGAGCTCTTGTTTTTTTACCAATTCTTGCGCAAAACGATCAAGCAATGGCCTTTCTTTTTGCAATAATTCCTCTACTTCTTTTTGGCATTGTTCCATGATTTCTTGTGTATCTTTATTTAATTGTTCCCTCACTTTTTCTGAAATAACTGAGCCTTTTGTAGAAGATTCCCATCCTGCAGCGGGGGCATCAAGGCTGCTATAATCACCGAGAAGTCCACTTTTACCCATTCCCCATTTCCAGACCATACTATGGGCGATGTTTATGGCACTGCGAAAGTCTTGGCTGACGCCGGAAGTTGTTGTGCCGAATTTTATCTTTTCGGCAACGTAACTACCTACACAAATTTTTATTTCAGCTAAATATTTTTCACAGTCATAAGTATGTATTTCTTCCCGAGGCGCCTTATAGACTATTCCTAAATGGCTTGCCCTAGGAATGATAGATGCTTTTATGACATCATCTGTAGGGTTAAGTAGATAGGCGACAATGGCATGTCCCGCTTCGTGGTAAGCGACCATTTCTTTTTCGCGAGCGCCGAGTTTAATGTTACGTTTTACACCCAATTCTATTCTATCCATGGATTCATCAATTTCTTTCATTGTCACAGATGGTTTGTTATATCTTACAGTTAGTAACGCAGCCTCTCTTACTAAGTTAGCAATATCAGCAGGGCTCTTTTGGACTGCTCTGCGCGCAAGACGAGGAATGCTTAGCGATGAATCATATTTTATTTTCTTTAAATAATATTCGAATAATTTTTCTCTGTCCTCAAGCCCTGGTAATCCAACATGAATTATACGATCGAATCTGCCAGGCCTTAGAAGAGCTTGGTCAAGGTAGCTTAAAGGTGCATTTGTTGCGCCCATTACAATTACATTAAGTTCTTGGTCTTTTAGCCCATCCATCTCAACGAGCAGCTGATTGACAGTTCGATTTGTTTCTGTTTGTCCTCCAAATCCCCTATCTCCTGAACGTTGAGCGCCGACCGCATCAATTTCATCAATAAATATTATACATCCGCCTTCAAGAGTTGCTAAGTTACGGGCATTCTTAAATAGTGATCTTACCCTGCTTGCGCCGACACCCACGAACATCTCCACAAATTCTGACCCCGACATAGCTATGAAAGGAAGGTGTGCTTCTGTAGCGATAGCCTTGGCGAGGTATGTCTTTCCGCATCCAGGAGGTCCGGCCAATAATATGCCCCTTAGAATCTTTCCGCCTATGCGTTTCAATTCTGCTCTGTCCTTAATTAGTTTTACGACCTCAGATGCTTCTTGTTTTGCTTCTTCCATACCAATTACGTCATTCCAAGAAATGTGGATGTCTTCGCCTTTTATTGCTTTCTTTTTTTGTTGACCAGAACCCATACCTCTTTTAAATAAGACCTGGGAATAGAGGAAGACAAATACACAGCCTTGAATGACTCCTACGATGATAAAAAAGAATAAGTTTATAGGCAACATTGCTAGATAAGATTGCTTCATGAAGCGTCCAGCATTTTGCCACGCATGTATGCCAGCAGTCATTAGAATGATTAGGCCTATTAACATGCTGATTCCTAATGAAGATAATAGAATTTTTATCCAGTGAAGACCAAGCAAATACTTTATCTTTTTCCAACTAATCTTCTTAATTTTCATTTTCTTCTTGTTCCCCCATATGGAATTTTACCATATTTGTTTTTTAACAGCGAAAGATAAATACGATAAGAATATAACATATAAAGAATATCAAGTCAATTTTAATTAATAGATTTAAATGCGGAAATGATATTCGACAAATAATATAAAAAAAGGCGCTAATTTTCTAAATTGGATTAACCAATCCGAAAAGGATTTGCTTGACTTTAATTTTATATTGTGATACTTTCCTTATACTAATTAAATGAAACCATAACTTAGCGAGCGATGGTGTCCGCCACAAAGCTTTAGCGGATCCGCCATTTTTTTGGCGGAAAGCTGATCCTTCGACTTCGCTCAGGATTAGTCCTGAGTTTATCGAAGGACTAAGTTATGTGGTTGAATTTAACCCCCCACCACTTTTGTGTTTAGCGCAGCTAAAAGGAAAAGTGGTGGGGGGTTAATTCGCGCATACAACTTATGTTCGTTGTCGCTCCATAAGTTGTGCGCTCATTAAAGGAGAGAAGTATTATGGCAAAGATAACAAATATCAAGGCAAGGGAAGTTCTTGATTCCAGAGGGAATCCTACGGTAGAGGCTGATGTATTATTAGATTCTGGCATTTTGGCCCGAGCCATAGTCCCGTCAGGCGCTTCTACTGGCGAAAGGGAAGCATTGGAGCTTAGAGATACTTCATCCAAGCGTTATTTAGGAAAAGGGGTCCAAAAGGCAGTAGATAATGTAAATAAGATTATTGCTCCGCAAGTAATAGGAAAGGAGCCTGATTTTAAATCTATAGATCAAATAATGTTTAAGCTCGACGCAACAGAAAATAAATCAAAATTAGGCGCAAATGCTATCCTGGCTGTCTCTTTAGCTGTAGCAAAGGCAGCAGCCAAAGAAGAGAAATTGGGGCTATATAGTTATCTTGGTGGAGGAGATGCGCATATTTTGCCTATACCTTTAATGAATATTTTAAATGGAGGGCTGCACGCTGATAATAATTTGGATTTTCAGGAATTTATGATTATGCCTATCGGCGCCCCGACATTTAAAGAGGCGCTGCGGATATCTACAGAAGTCTT
>JABMQW010000227.1 GCA_013203115.1 Fidelibacterota bacterium | reverse complement strand
AGGATAAAAAAATTGATATTGAAAAGATTAAGGATTAATTATGCCAATGTTTGATTATCGTTGCCGGAATTGCGGCCACGAATTCGAAGAGTTAGTTATTTCCTGGACTGTGCCGGATGCAGATATAACCTGTCCCGACTGTAAACAGAATGATTCTGAGAAACAGATCTCGGCGCCAATGGTCTCTACCGGCGGTAGTACCAGCAGTCTTAGTAGTTCGGGTTGTTCGCCATCTTCCGGTTTTTCCTGAGCTTCCTGATTGCTGCGGTCGCAGTAATTCAATTTATTCTGTTTTATCTGATGCCTGAAATCGGCTACGTTCGTCAGTTATGAATGACCGTCCAAAAACCGTTTCACGCAAAGACCAGTTCCTGAAAAATCCATCTCGTGCCTTGTGGTCACTGGCCGTACCGGTAATGGGCGGTATGAGTATTCACATGATTTATAATATCACCGACATGATTTTTATCGGTCGGGTTAGTCCCGATGCCCTGGCGGCGGTGGCTTTTAATATGCCGCTGTTTTTCTTTGCCATGGGTTTGACAATGGGTATTGGATCAGGTATTACGGCGGTTATTGCCAGGTTTATAGGTGCTGATGATAAGATCAATGCCGACAATACGGCCTGGCACGGTGTAGCGATTGGTCTGATAATGAGTATTATATTAGGTGGAGCTGCCGGTCTCTGGGGTAACACCATCCTGGCAGTTATTGGCACTCCGGATGAATTGTTTGAACTGGCCTGGTCGTATCTAAAGGTAATCTCAATGGGATTACCTTTCATAATTCTATCAGGAACCTTTCGTTCCATTATGGCTGGCGAAGGCGATATGAAAATGCCCATGATCGTCGGCGGTGCCGGTGCGGCAATGAATATTTTTCTTGATCCACTATTTATATTTGGATTTAATCAAGGGCTTCGCGGGGCAGCGATCGCAACCGTAATATCACAGTTATTGGTTCTACTAACTATGCTATATATTATATTTATCAGAAAACGATCATATATTTCTTTCAAATTGAGCGGTTTTAAGCCTAGTAGACTTATTTTACGTAATGTTTTAAAAATTGGTATCCCGGCCTCGGCCTCAATGTTAATCATGTCATTTGGCGGAACTGTTTTTAATCGCATTTTAATTTCCTTTTCTTCCTCGGCCGTGGCAGCCTATCAAATTGCCGGCCGGGTGGAGATGTTAATTTTCCTGCCCATTATGTCTATTGCAACGGGTTTGGTTACAATTGTGGGAATGTTTGTAGGGGCAAAAGACATAGATAAAGTCAAATATATTATTAAATACGGCATATCGCGGGCGTTTGGTATTACTTTAATTGGGTCGGCCATAATATTCATTTTCAGCCCGGTAATAATTGCATCTTTTACGCCTGATGCAGCCATACGCTCAATAGCAATTACTTATTTACGCATCATTACATTTGTCTATCCGCTGATTGCAATTGGAATAACTTGTGGCCGATCTTTACAGGGATTCGGTAGGGGAACTCCAATGTTGGTAACAACCGCAATCAGAATATTATTGTTATCCGCCCCATTAGCCAGCCTTTTTGTTTTTATTCTGAATAAGAATATTGAATGGGTCTGGTATGCGATGGTCATTTCAGTTTTTGTATCGGTGGCTATATCAATGCTATGGCTGCGATCAGAATACCGGCGGGTCGCTAAACGACTATCTACTGAATATTAATTGATCCACTAATCTGATTATAACGATTAGATTAGAATTAATTATTTGTGTATTTTTATAAGTGAAAAATAGCGGGGAATGCAGTTAATGAAATTATGTAACAGTTTTGTGAGTGCAGTCACAGTATTAATTCGCCTGTAAAAGTAATTTCTAATGTATTAATTCAGGGGCAACAAATAATTAAAAAAATGGAGGTCTCAAAAATGATCCTATCAAATCAAAGAAACACATTCTGGCGGCCGGTAATTCTTCTGTTAGCGGTCGTTTTAGTTTGGCTACCTTTTATCGTCGCAGCCGAAGCCGATAACCAGGCCAGCCAACCGGATATAGAAAAAATAACTCAAATGCGTAATTCGGAAGTTAAAGCGCTGAAAAATATGGAAATGCAACAGTTGAGTGAACGGATGCAACCGGTGCAGGCGCTCCGGAACCGACTTAATAACAGGGTACATAAACCCAGTTCAATCAGGCCGGTTATCGATAATCCTTTTAATATCGGCAGTGTCGACCCGCTTCAAGCGCGGAGTACCCGCGACATCATTTCCGGCAGCGGCTTTATGTCATTGGCGAATCTGAATTCATTCTATTTCAATTTTGAAACCGGTATGAATGGTAATGATACTGTTGGTATGGATGTTATGATTTCCGGTAATGAGTGGTTGAATTTTGGCAGTGAAAGACATATCATTTGGGGCACTCCACCTGATACAATGTTTGAATTTGCAAACCCCAGTTTGTTACACTACCTTTCCCCTGACAGTTCCATAGCAACAGTCGATAGTGTTCCAATGGTCGAACTTACCGATCCTCCAAGCTGGACCCATATTTCCTGGGATTGGCAAGGCGGCAACAATGGTGGCTATTTAGAGGTTGGAAATGTCTGGGTAGTTTATACACGCACCACTCATTGTTACGCTGTATTAGAGGTAACAGCCGCAAATCCCGATAGCGGCTGGTTTGCTTTTGATTACCTGTACCAGCCTGATGGATCCAATAGTTTTGGCGGTGGCTCAATGCCCGGTGGCCTCGATATTCAGGTAAACGGAGCAGACGCCGATACGATTGTACAAGGAGAGGATATTATTTTAACAATTGACTTTTCCACCGGCAGCAATTCAGTCGATATGCAGATCTGGATTGACATGGATGGTGATGGTATACTCGATCCGAATGTGGACATGGCCATCGATGATTCCCAGCATTTTCTGGATAATGACTATGAGGACGAGGACCGGACTTTCGGGCGTTATCAGATTACGTTTTATGGTGGCGAAGACGGTCCCAACCAAGTCGGTAATCTCGGGATTCTGTTCGAAGTAATGGACATGGGTGGTTATGATGTTGCTTTCGAATATATTGCGCCAATGAACAGTCCTTACTCTGTTTCTGGCACTATCACACCTCCTATTGCTAACATAATCGTTATTGCCGCCAACCTAGATAGCATGATGGACGATCGCGATGATGATGACATGGCGATGTGGATGACGTTGACCGATTCACTCGGTAACTATCAGAATTTCCTGCCCAGCGTGGGTAATTATGCCATCATGGCTGAGGACTTTCTGAATGTGACCGACGGTATGTATGCTGATACGAGTTATTTTGATATTTATGTCGACTGTCATTTGACCGGTTATGATTTCAATTTTATTACTCCCACTGCAGCAATCGATGGTTATGTCGAAGATGAAAATGGTATGGGCATTGAAGGTATCTATGTCTGGGCCGATGAAGACTGGGGCGATGGACCCGGCCGCGGGGCAGAAACCGATACCAACGGTTATTATTTTATGAATGTCGAGGAAAGCGATTACCGGGTTGGGCTTGACAGCTGGGATTTGATTCCCGACTTTCTGGTGCCGCGTGACTCTATTATCTATGTCCCCGATTACGATACTGTTGGGCTGGATTTTGATGTTTACAGTACCGATAGTTATATCTCAGGTACTGTTTACCTGAATGATCAACCATTTGGTGGCGCTCTGGTCAGTGCTAAGAGCTGGTTGGGCTGGACCGAAACCCCTTCGGGACCCGATGGTTATTACGAATTATCCGTATCCAGCTTGGCGGATACCATGGGTGGTTACCATATCGATATCTGGAACTGGGATGAACTGCCGCCGGGAACGGTTCAATTGAATTGGTATCATAATGTTATGTCCGGTTCTGACACTATCGATATTTATCTCGCGACTTTCGCCGGTGGTATCGAAGGGCATGTCTTCGATGATATGGGTAACCCAATTTGGGCTTGGATCCATGTTTACAATGATTTCGAAGGATTCGGTACCGGTACCGATCATGAAGGCTACTATTATTTACCACTGCCGAATGGCGCCTATCAAATGATGGTTGGTTCGGATGGTTTCTATACCACCTATGACAGCATTTATGTTATGGATGGTTTTATTTACCAGGATTTCTGGCTGCAGCCGATGACAATTGACGGATCGATATCCGGTTTTGTGTACAATGAAAACGACGGCAGCCCATTAGAAGGTGCTGTAGTACAAATCGGGAATGATTTTCATTGGGATGAAACCTATACCGATCCCTCAGGTTACTACTATTTTGACGTACCCTACGGTGTATACTGGGGTTGGGCCTGGAAGGATGGCTTTGCTGAGGTTGGGCCTGATTCAGCCCTTGTGGTTAATCCTTTAATGCCAGACATTCAGTATGATTATTATCTCCATCCCTTTACCGTGGATGCTTCGATCGGTGGTGTAGTTGTCGATGGTGAATTCCAAACTCCGATCGGTGGTGCCAATGTTCATCTACAGGGTAATTTTTTCGGAATTGATGAAGTTACCGGACCGGATGGACATTTCTATTTTGAAGTCCCCAGCGATACCTACTGGCTGGATGCCTGGGCACCAGGCTATCATCATACGGATCAATATGAAGTATTTGTGGAAACCGATTCATCCCAATGGGTAGTCATTGAACTATGGCCTCAGGAAAGTATGCCGCCAATGCTCCATTCGGTCGAGGATGTACCCAACGATCAAGGTCGTCAGGTGCGCCTGGTCTGGAGTCCCGGAAATCCCCCGGCTGGTCAGAACTGGACCCATTTCAGTGTCTGGCGCCAAGTCGATGAATGGTTATGGGATTTCATTGCGGTTATTCCCTATCATGGTGATATGGAATATGCCTATGTGGCTCCGACCCTGGTGGACTCCAATCATGCAACTAGTCCGACCGGTGAGTATTGGTCAACTTTCATGGTCAGTGGTCACGCCTATGAACCCTGGGAATTCTATGATTCCAACTGGATGGATGGGTATTCCGTTGATGACCTGACGCCCCATGTGCCGGTAGGCGTGATGGCTTTTGCTCATAATGATGGTGGCATTGCCTTAAAATGGCAGCCGGTGCCGGACGCGGATTTTGAATATTTCGCGATTTATCGTGGTTTATCCGCTGGCTTTGAACCGGGCGAAGCATATGACTACACTATCGATACGGCCTTTGTGGATATTGAAGCTGGAATTGGCGAGACTTATTACTATTTGATCTCTGCCACCGACTTCAATGGTAATGAAAGCGACTACTCCGCTGAGGTTAGTATGACTCTGCTTAGTGCTGATGATGTTGTCGCTCTGCCGGAGCAATTCGAATTTGCTCAGAACTATCCTAATCCCTTTAATCCAGCCACGACGATTGAGTATGCCCTACCGGAAGCCGGACAGGTTACAATCAAAGTATATAACCTGCTCGGTGTGGAAGTAGCCACGCTGATCAATGACTTCATGGCTGCCGGACGTTATGATATACACTGGCAGGCTGGTGATCTGGCTAGTGGTGTCTATCTGGTTCAGATGCGCTCGAGCGATTTCACACAGACCCGCAAGGTCATGTTGATGAAATAATACGTCACTTAATTAGCTGATATAAAATGGCGGACAGGTAACTGGTCGCCATTTTTTTTGAATCCCTGATTGGAATTGATGTAATTTGTTTGAGCTTAATGGCCGTTCTTTGTGACCACCTGATATATGAATTCTCAAATACAATCGATTATTCTGATCCTGTTTACGCTATCGGCGTCAACCGTAGGAGCTCAATCCGAAGCTGATTTTAATATTTCGAACTGGAGCGATATACCCCGGCGCTTATTGGTTGGATCGAAATATTCCGTTCAAGATCCGGTTAATCGCCAGATTATATTGGGTTCAATTGTATTAACACTTGCCAGTTGGCAATGGGACCAGTCGATTTCAGACCGGGTTTGCGCTGAGCAACCGTTACCGGATTTACTTAACCGGTTTGGCGATCGATATGGTAGTTTATCCGGGTATGGTCTGCTGGGCATTTTAGGGGCGGAAATCTTGTTTGATTACCGATCTGAAACGCACGATTTCCGCAGGATTGAATATGCGGGACTGGTTTTACTTTCCACGTCCGCAGTCACGGGTTTGTTGAAAACGGTTGTTAGTCGTCAGCGACCGAATGGTAAGAATTACCGTTCATTTCCATCGGGTCATTCTTCCCATAGTTTTACCGTCCCCTCGCTTATAAATGAATTATATGGTTCCGGTCCAGCCACAGTGGCTTACGGTTGTGCCGCGCTTACGGCATTACGTCGGATTCAGGATGGTGATCATTATTTAAGTGATGTAATCATCGGGGCCGGAGTAGGAATCGTGATCGCCCAGGGGATGGCCCTGACATACTCCGGCAATGAACTTGCTGGCAAGAGACTGTATCTTTGGGCTGGTTATGATCGAGTTGGTCTATCGCTGAAATTATAATTATGACCGAAGTTGAAAATAAAAAACAATTCCCCTGGTGGAAAACGGGAGTGATCTATCAGATCTATCCCCGCAGTTTCCTGGATACTACCGGTAACGGGGTCGGTGACCTGCAGGGCATTATAAATAAGCTGGATTACCTGAATGATGGTACGCCTGATTCCCTGGGGGTCGATGCCATCTGGTTGAGTCCCATCTATCCCTCACACCAGGTTGATTTCGGATACGATGTATCGGATTATTGTGCGATCGATCCGCTTTTCGGTAACCTGGATCTATTCCGGGAACTGGTAACCGAAGTCCATAATCGCGGGATGTACCTGATCCTTGATCTGGTTTTGAACCATACTTCCAATCAACATCCCTGGTTTATTGAAGCTCGCTCTTCACGGGATAATCCCCGCCGGGACTGGTATATTTGGCGGGATGGTAAAAAAGGGAGGGTTCCTAATAATTGGGGTAGTTATTTCGGTGGCTCGGCCTGGCAATGGGATCAATGTACCGGCCAATATTATCTGGCAATGTTTACGCCGGAACAACCGGATTTGAACTGGCGCAATCCGACAGTTAAGCAGGCCCTTTACGAAGTGGTGCGCTTCTGGCTGGACCAGGGTGTGGACGGTTTCCGACTGGATGTTTATAATCAGTATTTCAAGGATGACCGCTTTCGCTCCAATCCCCGCATCGGTAATCCTCTGGGACTGGTCCACCGCTTCTGGGGACAGAAGCATATCTTTGATCGGGACCGTCCTGAGCTGTTCCTGGTTCTAGCGGAAATGCGCCAACTGGTGGATTCGTACCCGGAACGCATGCTGCTGGGAGAGACGTCCGATGAAGGTGATTTTCTGAAGGCATCCGAATATTATGGCCGTTCGAATGATGGTTTACACCTGGCCTATAATTTTGATTTCCTCAGTTCCAAATGGAATCCAGCTCATTTTCGAGCTGCAATCCGTAAATGGGAAGAGAACCTGCCAGCGTGGGGCTGGCCGACCTATGTCCTGAGTAACCACGATGTTTCCCGGCATTTCAGTCGTTATAACCGGGGAAAAGATGGTATTGCGCGTGCCAAAATCGCCGCCGCTATGCTGCTCACTTTACGTGGTACTCCCACTTTATATTATGGTGAGGAAATTGGTCAGGCCGATATCAAACTGACCCGCAAGCAGATTCTTGATCCTCTGGGCAAGCGCTACTGGCCGTTTTACAAAGGCCGGGATGGCTGCCGGGCTCCGCTCCAGTGGACCGACTATGATCAGGCCGGCTTTAGCTCCGGCGAACCCTGGCTGCCGGTACATCCCGATTACCGAAGTAATAATATCGCCGCCCAGGATCATGACCCGGACTCGCTGCTGAATTTTTACCGTCGTCTGATCTGGCTGCGCCACAGGACTTCCGTACTGCGGACCGGGACGCTGGAACTGATTGATCGTGGACACCAGCATGTTCTGGCTTATCGCCGTCAGATAGAAGAAATGCGTATCCTGATAATTCTGAATTTTTCTGCCGGAAATCAGGTAATCGATTTATTAAAGGATAATCCGCTTTATATTTTAGTGGGTACTCATCGCAGTGATACGGCGGTAGTCAATGACCGTCTTATCAATTTGGCAGGCTATGAAATACTAATAGCCTGTGAAGGATCAAATCATCCGGAGAAGAATAATGAATAAGAATACCGGTTTCAAAGGTCGTGAACTGTATGCTGTCACTCTCTTAGCGGTGATTAACCTGTTCCTGTTTGCCGATCAGAATCTGATGGCTCCCAACCTGACACAGATCGGGAATCAATTTGGATTTGATGATACACAGCGGGATTTGCTTCTGGGTGGAAATATATCGTTCATTTTCTGGATCCTGGGTGGTATCGTGTCCCTGGGAATTGGTTATCTCACCGATCTGATTTCCCGCCGTAATCTGTTTGTGCTGGTGGTACTGATTGGGGAGATTCCCTGCTTACTCACCGGTTTTGCCGAAACCTATACCCAGTTGTACTGGTTGCGAGCCCTGACCGGTATCGGTATCGGCGGCGCGCTTCCATTAACCTACTCGTTGGTAGGGGACTATTTTTCCCATCGCAACCGGGCTGCCGCTGCTGGCTGGCTGGGCCTGGCCCAGGGCCTGGGCATTGCCGTGGGACAATTAATTGCCGGTTTCATCGGCCCGGTGCACGGCTGGCAATTGCCGTTCATTATCGTGGCCCTGCCTAATTTCGTGCTTGGGATCATTTTCTTGCTGACCATCAAAGAACCAGCGAGGGGTCGCACGGAAGACAGTCTGCGGGAATTGATCGATCGGGGGCAGGTCTATGCCCGACGGATCAACTGGCAGGAATACCGCAAACTGTTCAGGATTAAAACCAACCTGCTGGTATTTGTTCAGGGCATTCCCGGCACAGTACCCTGGGGTGTTTTTTTCATATTCCTGAATGATTTCTATTCTCAGGACAAGGGTTTCAGCGTGGAAACCGCCACATTGATCGTGATGGTCGTAGGCGCTGCAGCAATCTTTGGGTCATTCCTGGGCGGACTGGCAGGAAATTGGTTCTACAACCGTCAGCCGCGCCTCCTGCCCATCCTTTGTGGAAGTTCAACCCTTCTGGGAATCATCCCGATGGCCATCCTGATAAATTACCCGTCGCAGATTGGCGTGGAAAATCCTTCCGCTCTGCTGCCAATGCTGATCGGTTTTTTCACCGGCTTCACAATTTCAATTACTGGACCCAATGTCCGGGCGATGCTCCTGAATGTGAACACCCCGGAGACGCGGGGTTCGATTTTCTCACTCTACAATCTGGCTGATGATCTTGGTAAAGGTTTCGGCCCGGTGATAATCAGTCTCTTGATCCTTAGTTTCGACCGGGTGTGGGCTTTCAACATCGCCAATCTATTCTGGGTATTCTGTGGTCTGGTTCTGCTGTATATGTCCCGGGTTTTCCCGTCCGATATGCAGGCCCTGAATGCCACCATGGAAAAACGTGCCCGGAAATTAACCTGACTTTATTATGTCAAAAACTGTTATTGAATACGATTCCGTCCAAAATATTTTCTGGCTGAAAGGTCTGTGGAAATTACCGCTGCCTTTTTCCCTGAGCCTAAACTACACAATAGACCTGCCGCTGTCAGAGATTCCCCACCAGACCAGCTCCGGGTTTAAGCCGGTTCACAAAGGCTGGCAGATCACTACTCCAGAAATCCGGCTGACCTTAAACTGGCAGAGAGTAAACGATGGAATTGAACTGGTCTTACAGCTTGTTAATCGGTCAAAATCACACCTGAAATTGCATAATATTAGTCCGGCCATCTTTGATCTGGAAGATTTACGGAAGGGATTAAGCCAGCATTTCTTCTATCAGCACGGCTTCCAGAGTTGGTCGCCCAGCCGACCCCGGCGGGGCGATGAGCTCCAGCAATATCCCCGCCTAAAATCCTTTGCCTTGATGAATCAGAATGTAGACTCTCCGTTCTGGGGTAAACCGGATGGAATGTCTTCCAGTCTGTTTACAGCCCTGGTTCCGGAAGAGGATGAACCGGCGCTGTTTTTGGGATTTATCGAACAAAGGCAAGGGTTGGGTGAATTTTATCTGCGTAACCGCGGTCTGATTCAACTGTTATCTTTTCTGGATTACGGCGGCAAAATTATTGAATCCGGTGAAGAAGTACGAACGGAAACTTTGTTGATCAGCGCCGGAAAACCACTTGCATTGGTTAATGATTACATGACCCGGCTGGGGCAGAATATGGGTGCCAGAATCGATACAGCCAGCCCGGTAGGCTGGTGTTCCTGGTATGAATTTTATACCAAGATCAGTGAGAAGAAGCTCCTGTCCAATACCCACAAACTGGATTCTTATCCGGAATTGGGTGTATCCTTCGTCCAACTGGATGACGGTTATCAGACCGCCATCGGTGATTGGTTATCATTGAATAAAAAATTCCCAGCGGGTCTGAAAGCAGTTGCCCAAGAGATAAACCGGCGTGGTTTTAAAGCAGGTATCTGGTTGGCTCCATTTATGGCCGGGCGTAATTCCCGCTTATTTCGGGAGCATCCCGATTGGTTTCTGAAAGATGACCGAGGTAAAGCGGTGGATTGCGGATTCAATCCTCAATGGAAAACTCGGGTAGCGGCGCTCGACCTTACCAACCCTGAAGTGGAAAACTGGATAGAGAGCATATTCAAGCAGCTAGTCGCCTGGGGATTCGACTATTTCAAGATCGATTTTATTTTTGCTGGTATTCGGCATGGACAACGGTACCGACCTGCATTATCGCCATTGGAAACTTACCGCCACGGGTTGGAAATCATTCGGAAGGTGATTGAGGAGCGTTTTCTACTAGGTTGCGGTGCACCGATCGGACCTTCAGTCGGGTTGGTGGATGCAATGCGCGTATCGGAGGACGTCCTGGAAAAATGGCACAATCATCTCTGGGAATGGCTGGGGCGCGGTTGCGGCGTACCATCGGCGTCTGGCAGTCTCAGGAATAATATCCAGCGGTCAGTAATGCACAAAAAATTATGGCTGAACGATCCGGACTGCCTGCTGGTACGCGATCGGAAGACTGATTTGAATCCAACTGAGGTCCGTACCTTGATCACCTTGCTGGGGATGACCGGTGGTATGCTGTTTCTAAGTGATGACCTGACCCGCCTTAACCGGAAGCGCCTGGAATGGGTCAGGGGGGTATTGCCGTCCACTAGCTTGACCGGTCAACCAGATGAACAATTTCATCGGGAATTCCCCAAGATTTTTCGCATCACCGGAAAGTCGACTGTGCTTGCCTTGACTAACTGGAGTTCAAAACCCGAGCAATTTGATCTGTTGCTGTATACCGGAAAGAACAATTTTATTTTTGATTTCTGGGGGGAGCGATTCTGGCAGGTGGTTCCGGCGCGGTTGAAGCCGCACGCCACGCTGGCTCTGCAGGTTACGCCGAAAAGTAGTCTACCGCAGGTTGTCGCAACGAACTTGCACCTGACCGCCCTGGCCGATGAGCGGATCGCCCGTCAGTACGAATCGAAGACGGGTACTTTGAAAATACAAGCTGCCGGTCTGTCCCGTACCAGCGGGAAGCTCTGGATTGCTGTTCCTACTGGCTTCACTTATCTCAGTGCAATGTTAAACGACCAAATCTGCAATATTGAATCCTGGGAAGCGGGAATCGTCATCGGGATAGAGCAGGTGCAGTCCTTTGAAATTGCTGTGGAATTTCTCAAAACTGACTGAGGTAAAAATGGATTTCATCTTTAGCCTGTTGTTTCTGGGAATAATTTATGTACTGTTAATCATATATTTTCGCAGTCGTGATCCCGAGCTGCACTGGAACTGGGCCCGGCTGAATGTTGATGATCTGAGTTTCCCTGAGGGTTTTATCTGGGGTGCGGCTACCGCCGCCCATCAAGTCGAAGGTGCCTGTGACAATAATAACTGGCACGCGTGGGAGCAGGGAGGTGATGGGGATGGCCGTGATCGAATTCGTGGTGGTGCCGTTTCCGGAGCGGCCTGTGAACACTGGACCCGTTACCCGGAAGATATTAGATTGATGAGCAACCTGGGTATCCGGGCCTACCGCTTTTCACTGGAATGGAGCAAGATTGAACCAGAAGAAGGGAAGTTCAATCAGGCGGCGCTGGATCATTATTCCGTTGTGGTTGATGCCCTGCTGACTGCCGGCATCGAACCGATGATCACCCTTTATCATTTCACCCATCCGATCTGGTTTATGAAAAAAGGCGGGTTTGAAAAACTGGAGAATGTGGCTTTTTTCCAGCGCTTCTGTGAAAAAGTATTCAACGAATATTCCGACCGAGTGAAAAAATGGTGCACGATCAACGAGATTGAAGTGGAAGCTACCCAGAGCTATTTCAAAGGAGACTGGCCACCGGGGAAGCAGGACGGGCAGATCATGGGCAAGGTCATGCAACATCTGCTGGAAGCGCATGTGCGGGTCTACCGGGCCTTGAAAATCCTGCCGAACGGAGACAAGGTTGAAATCGGACTGGTGAAAAATATCTTCCAGTTTGATCCCTGGCGTCCCTGGCACCTGGCGGATAACCTGGCGGGAAGATTGCTTAACCGGGTTTTTAACGATTCGATTATTGATTTCTTTACCACCGGTCGCTTTAAAATTTTTATTCCCGGCTTGGTGACTGTGGATCATTTCAATTCCCAAGCACTCCATTCAAACGATTTTATCGGTCTAAATTATTATTCTCACCTGCCGGTCAAATTCAAGTGGGACCGGAACGACTTCTTCGAATTCCGTGCCCGTCCTACCGAAATACCCACTGACATGGAATATTCGATTTACCCGGAAGGATTTTACCGGGCACTGAAACAGATCGGAAAACTGGGTCTGCCGATCTATGTTACTGAAAATGGTATTGCCGATTTCCAGGATGACCGCCGGAAACATTATATCCGCCGTTATCTCTACGCCCTGTCCCGGGCTATTAGCACTGGCAGCGATGTCCGCGGTTATTACTACTGGAGCCTGCTGGACAATTTCGAATGGGCCGAGGGCTATGAAATGAAGTTTGGCCTGTATCAGATTGATTTCAATACCCAGAAACGCGTACTTCGTGACGGAGCTGTGGCTTACCAGGAGATTATTGCTAGGCATGATTGATCGGATCGCGGTTTTTCTTTTAGCGGCCGGTAAAGGTACTCGTATGGGTGAAGGACCGCCCAAACCCCTGGTTAAGTTGCGGGGAAAATCGATTATTCTGCATCTGATCGAGGCTGATGAGCAGGCCAGAATTCGGGATATCTATCTGATTGTTGGCTGCCGGGCGGACGAGGTACAGGCCGCTCTAGACGCCAGGGTAAAATATGTCCGGCAGGAAGATCAGCTTGGGACAGCCCATGCTGTGGAAACGGCTGGGGAGATAATTCAAAGTTATGAGCAGGTACTGGTTTTTGTTGGTGACAGTCCTTTACTAAAACCAGAAACGATTCGACGGCTGATTGAAGCTCACCAAGAATCGGGAGCGGCCTGTTCCTTTCTTACAGCCGATTTCCCGATTAAGTTGCCCTATGCTCGGGTGATCCGTAATGATTGCCGACGGTTGGTGAAATGCGTAGAGCAACGGGATGCCACGCCCTCTGAGTTGGGAGTCACTGAATTGATGACATCTCACCTTCTGTTCAACAGTGCTTTCCTGGCGACTAACCTGGGGAATATCAAACCCCACCCCGTAACTGGCGAGCGCTACCTCACCGATCTGATCAACATTGGCTTGCAAGTAGGCGAAACAGTGTTGGCTGAAGAAGTGGCTGATTACCGCCAATTGGTGGGACTGAATACGCCGGAAGATTTGGCATGGGCGGAGGAAGTTATGCATAATCAAGAAGAGTAAAATCGATGTCTTGGTGGTCTTACTCTGTTTCTCAACGATGGATTGCAAAGCCTGAATTGAAATTATTTATGGTGACTCACACAAGAGTTACTAAATTCCAGCCCTTGAAGAAACAAAATTATCGCAGGGCAAGTCATGCAAATTGAAATAAACAGTTGTTTCAGTAATCGTTTGATTTATCAACTATTAGCGGGGATTATATTTGTTTCTATACTATGCGGTGGAATTGAATCACGACTCGGATTCGCTGGCGATCGCGATGTGGTGAATGTAACATTGGTTGTAACAGTCCCGAATAATACTCCAGAATCTGATTCAATCTATGTTGCCGGATCCTTTAACAATTGGGATCCGGGTGCGACAATTATGAATAGGTTGAGCGATACCACTTGGCAGCAGATGTTTTCTGTGCCAGATGATATCGAAATTGAGTATAAATATACTCGTGGCGATTGGGATACGGTAGAGAAGGATTCCGTGGGCGCTGAAATTGAAAACCGGATGCTGGTAATTGACTCGACAGATCTATTTATCAATGATGTAGTGGTTGCCTGGGCCGATGTACCGATAATGATCGACCCCGAGAATATTCAACCAATATTAACTTATTACAGCAATACTCCGCAGACGGAAGTGGCCATTACCTGGGCCTCCGAAGCCCCCGCTGCCTGTCAGATCCGGTACGGTATTAATCAGATTAGCGAAAATCAGCAAACGGTTGCCGTGCATTATGATTTATCAGTTGAGGGTGACAGCTTGATTCATGTGGCCCGGCTTACAGGCCTGAGCGCGGGCACAACCTATAAATATCAGGTTGAGACTACCGGTGTTTTTTCCAGTGATACACTGAGTTTTTTCACAGCGGAATATGACACAAGTTTCCAGTTTATTGTGGCTGGTGACAACCAGCTTGACCTGGTTCCGGCTTTATTGGACAGCATAATTACCAGGGACCCCGCCTTTATGCTGCATGTCGGCGATCTAGTTGTGGATGGCACCAGATTGAATGAATGGTACACTTTTTTGGGACGGTTCACAGGTTTGAATTCGAATTATGTGATGCTGCCGGTTTACGGCAATCATGATCAGGATGCCAGCATCCAGCGTAATCTGTTTCAACTACCGGACAATGGTGCCATTGACCCGGATAATCGCGGACATTGGTTTGCCATGGATTATAATAATGTTCATATAATCGGTCTCGATGTACAGCGCGATTATGAATCCGGCAGCGAGCAGTATGCCTGGTTGGTGGATGATCTGACAAATGTTCCGGCCAATATTGATCACATCATCGTATACTTTCACCAGCCGGCTTATAATAGCAGCGGTTATCACGGGCCAAATTTGCGGGTACGGCAAACATTTGAGCCATTATTCATTCAATACGGGGTAGATCTGGTATTCTCAGGACACAATCATCATTATGAACGCAGTCTTGCGAACGGAATTACCTATATTACGACCGGTGGGATGAGTTGCTGGTTGAAGGATTTTACACTTGGAACCAACCCTTGGTCGGTTTATGCGGAAAAAGTAAATCATTATTGCCAGGTATTCGTGGATGGTAAAGACCTTACCGTAAAAATGATTCGGCTGAATGGGACGATTGGTGACGTTTATAAAACATTTTGCAATGATGGCAGTGATGACGATTGGCTGGCATCGGGGGTGAATCCGTTACTGGATACCGATAATCTGCAAACTGATCCGGAATTGCAGTTGGATCGGTTATTCATCGCCTGGGATAATATGAATTTCTATTTTGGCTTTGACACACCAGCACGAAATAAGGCTGTAACCTATAGTTTGTATTTTGACGTGGATAATATTCCTGGTTCCGGTGGGACCAGCGATTATGCCGGGAATGCAATTGCCGCTGATTCCAATCACCTGCCTGAAGTGGAATTGTTTTTACACCATTTGGTTGATGATAGCTGGGATCTCAACGATCCCCAATTTCTCAGTTGGGATTCTCTATCCGGTAGCTGGCTAAATGCAAACGGGGGAACCGGAGGACTGCCATCAGGAGGTGTTTTCACTGTCGATTCAACCAATCGATTTGCCGAATTAACTATTCCCCGTTCCGCCCCTGGCTTCTACGGAACTGACAGTTTCTATGTGGAATTATTCACCGTGGGAGAGGTGACTGGTGCCGGTGCTTCCGAATCAATTCCTTCCGACAGTAGTATTCAATTCACGAACGAAAATACTTCAACAACTACGACGGTTTTATCAAATTTCCATGGATTCAATATAACCGAACCGGTTGAGGTGGATACGCATTCGATCCAAATCGATGGGAATTCGGTGGATTGGCATGTAAGAAATATGACTCCGTTAGCGTTTGATACAGATCAATGCCAGTTGGGTACGGAATACCACATGGATTCCCTTTTTGTCCACTTGGACTCAGCAAACCTGTATATCGGTTTCTGGAGTCCTGCTGAATATATCGGATTACATTATGGGATTTATATTGATACCGATAATATCTACGGTTCCGGTGGGACCATCGACAAATGGCGTTGTAATGTCACGGCTGTAAGCCAACATCTTCCCGATGTTACAATTTATGCTTATCACATTGATACCGGCGGCATTTCTTCCAGTAGTCCCAAGTATTATACCTGGAACGGCAGCGACTGGTCATCTCATACTGGCGGTCAGGGTTCTTTGCCAACTGGTGGGCAATTTGGTTACTCCGCGAATAATGATTTTTTTGAAATAATGGTTCCCAGAAGCTCACCGGGATTGCAGGGAATTGATGAATTTTATATTACACTGTTCAATTTTGGCGGTGAAAAATATGTTTGTGAGACTGTTCCCTCAGATCCCATGGTCCAGTATTATGGTGAGAATACATCAAATTCGGTTCAATTGACCAGTTTTGCATATTATGAGATGGACCAGGTTTCCATTGCTTTTAATGAAAATAATATTCTGCCAAATAGCTACCGGTTAAATCAGAATTATCCAAATCCATTTAACCCGCTCACAAACATAACCTATGAGCTGCCGGAGATGGGACCGGTTGTACTGAGCTTGTACGACCTTCGGGGAAGACAAATGGCAGAGCTGGTGAATACCTGGCAGGCAGCGGGTTACTACAACATCAGTTTTAACAGCAACCAGTTAGCCAGCGGAGTGTATTTTTATAGATTGCAGGCCGGTGATTATCATTGTTCCCGGAAGATGATACTGTTAAAATAGACGGATGATCATATATATAAAAAACCACAGATTCTACGATTCCTGTTTTAGCAATCGTGAAGGGGGCTTTTACTATCATATATACTCAGCGCGTAGAAGAGACGGAAGTCACTTTAACGGTCGTGGTTTCGAATACGACCCCGGCAATTGATATTGTATTTATTACCGGTTCATTTAACGATTGGAAGCCCGGCCGAGCTGGCCTGGGCTGAAACTGTTTTGCAGGCGACTAATGGCTGAATACGATTCCCTTGTTTCCAAAACACGGACGGAGTACCGGACTATTTTTGATTCGGACCCAGAGGTGATTGCCATTGCCCCCGGGCGGATAAATATCATCGGGGAACATACCGATTATAATGGTGGGCTTTGGCCCTGCCGGCGGCGATTAATCGCTGGATCTGCGCAGCTGTCAGCCGCCGCCATGACACAATGATCAAGGCCGTGAGCCTGGATTTTAATGAGGATTATATTACTGAGAGTAGTGATGCAAACTTGGCTACCGCTCCGGCCTGGGGGCGCTATGTTGCCGGTGCCATAAAGACATTTAACGAGCACGGGGGAATTACAGTTGGCTGGAATTTGGTGATTCATGGTAATCTGCCAATCGGGGTCGGACTGTCATCTTCGGCTGCTCTTGAGATGGCGATCCTGAACACTCTGCGGGGGGCTACCAGATCCAGCATGGATGACCTGGAGTTGATCAAGCTGGGCCAGCAGGTGGAACACCAGTACCTGGGATTAAGTAGTGGACTCCTGGACCAGTATGCCATTCAATTCTCCCAAGCGGGACAGTTACTGCTTCTTGATTTTTTCGATCTGACACATAGTTATACTCCTGTCAGTATGAAAAATTTCCGTTGGGTTATAGTTGATTCAGGTGTTCGTCGCGAGTTAACTGACAGTCGGTATGAGCAGCGTGTTCAGGAATGCCGGGCCGGTCTGGCCGCCCTTCGGTCGGCTGGCGTACCGGTTGAGACGATTCGTGACATCACTGCGGAGCAGCTTGAGAAATATAAATCTGCCTTAACAGGGCTGCAGGTGAACCGACTCTGGCATGTGGTAAGTGAAAATAACCGGGTGGTTGAAGCGGTAAAAGCTCTGAAAAACGGTGATTTCAATTACTTGGGAGCACTGCTGAAAGCTTCCCACGCCAGTCTGCGGGATGATTACGCGGTGAGCTGTCCGGAATTGGATCTGCTAGCGGCAGCGGTGGTCGGTCCCGGCTGCCCCGGCGCTCGGATGATGGGGGGCGGATTCGGCGGCTGTATCATCGCCCTGGTCGCAGAAAAAAGCTGGGATATTTTTAAGCGGCGGGTGGAAGCAGCTTATCAGAACGCATATTTTCGAAAACCAAAGATTTATAAATTTGATTTAGTAGATGGTGCAATTCTAATCGATTTACAAAATTAAAAGTATCTAAATATCTTATTTGATTGATTAATCAGGTTTTTTGACCTCGTTACACCGCTCCTGCACTTAGCCCTCGATACACCGCTCCTGCGGTGTATCGCACTGGTAGGGTTGCAACGCGGGAGCGATGCAACCAGTGAAAGATACTCGACCAGTGAAAGATGCTCGTTACACCGCTTCAGCGGTGTAACGCTTTTGTAACACTATATAACGATTTCATCAATACGCAGAGGGCTGGTTAATCTACTGAAATTACGTGCGCTGGAAAAGAGCCACTCCTCCGGTTCTTTCACATACTTGTTTCGAACGGGATTATAATGGATGTAATCGATTTTTTGTTGCATCATATCCGTATTTGATATCTGCTTTGGTGAATATCCCGTTTGCCAGAATTTATGTTTTCTATCCGTTAGATAAGCAGGCTTAGCCAACACAAGTTTATTGATTATTTTTGTTTGGCCGTCATCAATATAGTATTTAATTATTTGTCTGGCAGAGTAAGACTTGAAATTCGCGACGTTTTTAATCAGGTTATTCGATGATAGTATTAAGTGTAAATGATCAGGCATAATGACATAGGCATATATCCGGATTCTGCTTTCGCGCTGCAAGTATTTCAGGATGTCGATTATAATTTGTTTTACCTTATCAGGTTTCATTAACGGTAGCCAATTAACAACCGTACAGGTAATAAAGTGTGGGTAAGCGCTGTTATATTTTATAGCGGTTTCTGGTCATTTTATTTGCTTACTTACTATCCTCTCGTTACACCGCTCCCGCGGTGATACGCATTGATAATTTTAATAGGGTTGCAACGCGGGAGCGTTGCAACCAGTGTTTGGGGATCATTTTCTTCTCGTTTTGCTACTCCTATTCTATGCCCTCGTTACACCGCTCCTGCGGTGTAACGCTTACATAATCTCAGTCTCATAATTCATATTTAGTATTTCATACCCAATTTCTTTTTAACCCGTGTTGCTACCAGTGGTCCCAGCCGGCCTTTCTCCCAAGCGATTTTGGAGAACATCCTTGCTTTGGTTTTGGGCGGTGTGACATAATCGCTACGGGGGATCAGCGATAATGCGCCTTTTTCGCAGGCCGAGATACAGGCGCCGCAGCCGAGGCAGATTTCCGATTTTACCATGCTGACCCGGCCGTTGCCGGTACTGCTTGCGCGATCCAGGCCAATTGCTTTCACGTTGCAAGCGGTGAAACATTCTCCGCAGTAATCACAAATATCCTGATCGACGATGGCAATGTAGGGCGTTTTGTTTACACCCTTATAGTACCCGGCCTGTACCCCAGCCATTATTTCACAGCAGCAACCGCAGCAGTTGCAGATGAAGGTTGGGCGATGACGGATATTATCGGTGATATGGGTCAGATGCAGATCTTCTGCCATAGTTAGAATTTCCAGCAGTTCTTCTTTGGTTTTCTGTTTGGCAAAACCGCGCCGTACTAAAAATTCCGAACCCCGGCCCAGTGAAATGCAAATACCTTCCACCGGAGCGCCCTTTTTGCAGGATTTACCTTCGTGCTCCCGTTTGTGGCGGCAATAGCACATGGAAACAGCGCCGTATTTGGCATTCATAATTATTTCTTTAGCGCTGTCGAATGATACGATTTCGCTGTTCACCGGGATGTGCTCTTCGTAGGGCAGGGAACGGGTGAGCTGAGTCTTACTGCCGAAAAACTCTTTGGCTTGACCGTCTTTTTCATCCCAGTGGAAATACTCGCTCATGAGCCGGGCCACCTTATCCATGGGGATATCGGTACGGTTTTTCATGAACGTAAATTCGATGAATCCGATCACACCGGGCATCAACAGGTAATATATTTTATCGCCGTAAGGCAAATCCATGATAATTCCCTTATCCGCCATCGATTCGAGGACTGCCAATAGTTTCTCTTCAGGGTAGCCGGTGCGCTCGATCATTTCATCCAGGGTGGCTTCCATCAAGGGGAATTTTGAACCCACATAGGCTTCTTCTTCGGTAAACAGGATCGATAACATTTCCCGCAGAATTTCATTGTCCACAAGTCCAATCGGGTATTGGTTCAGGCGATCAATCAGGGGTACCAGATTGGTTTTGGAATCGGCAATATGTCCCATATTTTTTCTTCCGTATTTATTTAGATTAGTTAAAACTAATTGATAGTATAGTTGAAATCAAAGCTAAGGTTTTAAAACGAATCCTTTTCGAATGTATCAAGTGCTCCACCGCTGGCTGCCGCCAGTTGACCAGCCAGAATGCTGGTATAGTGTTTGGCCCAGGTCTGCATAATACGTTCGTAGGGTAGATCCGGGTAGGAGCCGTGATCTGCCAGGTATTCCATATGCAGTTTTCCCTCACTGTCAAGGGAGTGGAACCGGGAGTCGGTCTGTCCATCAAAGTCAGGTACTTGGAAACCGAACCGTTCACAGAGCGATTTGTTGAAGGCCGGCGTCGCTTTGACCCACCGGTTTTTCAGATACAATTCGGTGTAGCCGTGCCAGTAAAAAATATCGGTACCCATCAGGTTGTGCAGCTTATCCGTGTTCAGATGATTCCGGACATTCGCGAAACCCAGACGGGCTGGTATTCCGGCAGCCCTTGCCACCGCCGCTAGTAAAACAGCTTTGGTAATGCAGAAGCCGTAGCCCTGTTCCAGAACCTGGCTGGCTTTGAAGTTTTCCGGTTTTAGAGGGATTCGATAGGGGTCATACCGGAAATCATCCCGGACATGCCGGAAGAGAATGATTGCTTTCTCAACCTGATCGGATAATCCTGCCGTTAGGTCATTTGCGTAGTTCGCAACTTGGTTGTAATCATAATTCATAAACCAGGTTAAACATAAATACTGATCCATATTTAGTTTTCCAGACCTCTTAAATTCGACTGTTGAACCGGCTGATTTGCTGACCGGCAGTGGTTAAATATTCTCGATATAAATTAGCGGTCAGGCAAGCATGCACCGGCAGAACTAAGACAGTATCTCCAATCTCAATCCGCTTTAAACTATCTGGTGGTAGCTGGACTATTCCATGTTCCTGTGACAGGCTGATGACCGGAGCATCATATTTAGGGGCTCCCCATCCATCGGCACTGTCATCGGCCAGATAGCCGTAGACCTGACTGTCGTCAGCTTTAGTTAGATATTCTTTGGACAGATGGACCGCCCCGCCAAAAATTACGATTTCACTACGCTGGGGATATTTACCGATCACCGGGCATTCTACTGCCAGAGCCAGATCTTCAGCCTGACAAGCGCCCAATCTTAACTGCATAAGATCATGAAACACAAAATTCCCGGGACGGATTTCGTCTGCTCCGGTAAAATCTTTTGCCAGGTTGCAACCGGGAGTGTCGCCGATGGAAATTTTACAGCGGGGAATCCCCGCGGTCTGCAATTGTTGTTTGAGTTTGTTCAGGCGCTCCAGTGACTGTCGGTGGATTTTCCGAACTTCTGCCGCCGTGGTTGCGTAGTAGGTATGTCCGGCGTGCGTCAAAAGACCCTTAAAAGTGAGGTTCTGGTTTTGGTCGATTGTCTGTGCCAGGGCGATGATGGTTTCAGCGGCGTACCACAACAATCCGCAACGGTGGTAACCCACATCGATTTTGATCCAGAGGTTAATCGGGTTATTCAATTGTGATATCAGTTTTTCTACGGCAAGCGCTGAATCGACCAATACATGTAATGTAATTCTCCCAGCTAGTTCATTAATCCGGTCAATTTCCAGCAGGTTTACGGGTACGGCCACCGTGATGTCGCGCCAGCCGGCTTGGGCGAATTGTTCAGCCATAACCACGGATGAGACAGTAATAGCTTTGACACCAACATCCCGGAACCATTCTCCGATTGCAGCAGACTGGTGGGTCTTGAAATGAGGCCGGAAATTGACTTTACTGGCACGGGCTTTGGCCGCCATGCGGGCAATATTGCGCTTGACACGGATTTCATCCATGATCAGTGTTGGCTTGTGTTTCAGGCCCATGGCATTAACATTGATAAATTGAAATTAACCTTTAGACATATGCAGAGCTGCTGCCCCCAGGATGGCGATATAGTCATCTTCTGAAATGGCAATCCGGATATTTTTCAGCGAGGAAATGAAGGCAAAATTCTCCAAAGCTTTCCACATGGAATCTTTGAAAAATGGAAATGCTTTACGGACCGAACCACCAAGGATGATAATTTCCGGATCGATGGTATATTGGATGATTTTAATAGCCTGACCGAAATGGTGTCCGAATACCTTGAAGATGGCGAGAGCATCCTTGTCGCCAGTGGTCGCGGCGGATGCTAGTCGATTACCGGATTTATTGCCATGGTTGTCAAAAAACTGTCCGCTGCAGTAATACTCGAGATATTTATCCCGATAGGGAATCATGCCGAATTCGCCGGCACCACCGTTAGCCCCGGAATGGATTTTACCATCGATTACAATGCCGGCTCCCAAACCAGTACCCACAATTAAGCCCACCAGATGTCGGTAATCTTGGCCTTGTCCAAAATATTTTTCTCCCAGAGCGAAACAATTGGCATCGTTATTAATACGTACGGGCAGACCGTAGCGCTGCTCAATAATTTCCTTTAAATGAACTTCTTTCCAGGCTGGGATATTCTGTACATCGAATACGATTCCTTTTTCGACATCCATTATTGATGGAAAGGCAATTCCAATTCCATTAACAGCCGCTGTTTTTACCCGGTCTATCAGATCGAATATCTGTTCAAGAACTTCTTTAACGGTACCATTGGATTTGATCGGGATTGATTCCAGGTGGGTCAGTTGACCGTTTTCAACTAAACCAGCCCGGGCGTTTGTACCGCCAATATCCATTCCAATCAGAGGATAATTACTGTTCATTTCTACATAACTCGTAAGAATTTTAATGAAAATATGTTAACAATTTACCTTAAACGCGGTTTAAGAATAGAAACTAACATTTCTAACTTCAAAACGTGATTTGAAAACCTCCGATGGTTTGTGAATCTGCTATCCGGCCTGTGCCGGCACTATGGTTAACAAGTAATCCTCTCAAGACTTTGTATTCGGGAAAAAGGTAAATCCTGAAAGGATGTAATAATTATAACTATTTATACAATATAAGCTCAAACCCTGAAAGGGTGAAATATAAATCATTAATATTTTTTCGTGATCCATAACCTTGCGAAGGTTCCAAACCTTCGCAAGGTTTAACTCCACTCTGGGCAAAAGTACCAAAAAATCAAGACCGGTTTAAAAATGTTGCTAAAATTCAACGAAAATGCCTAAAAAATAAAAACTCACTTCGTTCAAATAGTTTATTTTTCTTAACGGTCTTTTCGTAGAATTTCTATACGCCATTTTTAAAATGGTCATCTTTCAGTTTAACCATATTTTAACTTATATTGAATTATCTATGTCGTTAAATACTGATTATATTACAGTTGTATTATTAATATGAAGTGAGAAATGTTAGTTATTAACTTCGCAAAAGTTTCCATCTACATCCTCCTGACTACGATGGGATGGCCACCAAGCGCCCCGAAAAACAGGGACTACGGCTGGCAGGCCAAACTTTCGCAAAGTTTAAATATTAAATATGGAGCCTCACGGGCAGAGCCCATGGT
>JABMQW010000226.1 GCA_013203115.1 Fidelibacterota bacterium | reverse complement strand
GAATATTCCTTGACTAAAAGGGGGAAGTAAAATTAGTTTGTGGGTAGTTGTGGGTAATTATCCCTTTTAAGAACTGAGCGGATGGCACTAAACGAAAATACATTTATCGGCGAGTACGCCTATACTATCGACGCCAAAGGTCGCGTTAACGTTCCTGCCAAGTTCCGGCAGGTACTGTCGGAGGATAACGAGCAGACTTTTGTAATTACCAAAGGCCAAGACCCCTGCGTCTGGGTCTATCCTCAAATCGTCTGGCAGGATATCATGACCGAACTGCGCAGCCTGTCTTCCCTGTCGGCCATGAACCGGACGGTGATCCGCAGCACCACCCGCTACGCAACTTTTTCAATCTATGATAAACAGGGCCGGATACAGATTCCGCAAGCCCTAATCGACTATGCCCAGTTGGACAAAGAAGTATTGATTATCGGCATGGTCAACAAAATCGAAATCTGGAATCCAGCAAACATGGATCAGATAGACCAAGCCAATCAGGAACTGGACCCTGCTACTTATGAAGAACTCGCTAATAAAATTATACTTTGATGTCATCAACGGATTTACGGGACACTCGGTCGCACGTACCCGTCATGGTTACGGAAGTCTTAGACTGGCTGTCTGTCCAATCCACGGGCATCTATCTGGACGGGACCATTGGTCTCGCCGGGCACGCCACTGCCATCCACTCCCTGCTCTCTCAGCGGGGAGAACTTTTCGGGTTTGATCTGGATGAGGAAGCGCTGGATATCTCCCGCTCCAAGTTTCGCGCTTCCTCACCACCCGTCACTCTCTACCACAACTCCTACGCCGATTTCCCCGGTATCCTCAAATCGAAAGGAATTTCCCAGGTGAACGGCATCCTGCTGGATCTGGGCTTGTCATCAATGCAAATGGATTCCCCGGAGCGCGGTTTTTCCTACCGCAGTGCTGGTCCGCTCGATATGCGCTTCAACAGTTCCAACGGCTGGCCGGCCAGCGAACTGATACGAACAACCGCTGAATCAGATCTCGCTGATATTATATATAAATATGGAGAGGAACGTCGATCACGGTCGATTGCCCGGGCGATTAAGAAAGCACCGACGATGCAAACAATCGCCGACTTGACTGAGGCAATTCGCCGGGTAACACCCCCAAACCATCGTAATCGCAGTCTGGCACGCGTCTTTCAGGCACTCCGCATTGCTGTGAATGGCGAACTCGATAACTTGATCAAATTTCTCGATTGCTTCAGCGACTCGCTGACTAAGGGTGGACGAATTGTAATAATAAGTTACCACTCATTGGAGGATAGGCTGGTAAAACAAACTTTTCGACGACTAGCGAATAAAGGTTTATATAAAATATTGACCAAAAAACCCCTGCGCCCTTCCCCGGCCGAAGTGGAATTGAACCGCCGCGCCAAACCGGCTAAACTGCGCGTCGCGGAGAGGATCGCTTGATGGCCACCAAGAGGCGCAATTCCAAACGGAAAAAAGAATTCATTCAAACGGTGACATTCTTCTTCATATCGATTTTCTCCATAACCGGATTGCTGATTTATCTCTGGGTCTATAATGAAATAAATCTTTCAATTCGTGATGTTTCGGCGCTGGAGAAAATTGAAGCTGGTTTGGTGAATGACAACAAATTACTGACGAACGCTATCGCGCGGTTAGAACGGATTGACCGGATTACCGGCATCGCTCGCAATGAATTGGGAATGGTAACGGCCGCACCGGAAACAATCATAGTTTATGTGGATTACGACGCAATCGGCTGGTATAATGACTAAGGCTTATCTGAAATACCGTACCCGGATTACAATCCTGTCCTCGCTAATCCTGCTGGGCTGGGTAATATTGGCAGTGCGCCTGTTTCAAATCCAGATAATCGATGGCAATGATTATCGTATTCAGGGTAAACGCCAGGCCCAGGTCAAAGTAACTCTTCCAGCTACCAGGGGCACCATCTACGATCGTAAGGGACTGGCCCTGACCTCCAATATTATTCATTATTCCATTGGAGTGCATCCTACAAAAATTGAGGATCAGGATTCGCTCGCTGATTTTTTAAGTCAACTGACTGGGAAATCACCACAGCATTACCTGTCTCGGTTAGAGTCCGAAAAACCATTTATCTATCTTGAGCGCAATCTGTTGAATCAGGAATGTGAGTCCCTACTAGATAAACAATTTGCAGGAGTCGTAGTTGAAAAACAGATCAGTCGCAATTATCCTCATCAGAATATCGCCAGCCAGACGCTGGGCTTTATTGATGTTGACGGTAAAGGCATCGCCGGCGTTGAACTAAAATATGATCGTTTCCTGAAGGGGGAAGCCGGTTGGGTGATTAAATCAGCCAATGGCTTGGGAAAAACTCAGCGCGAAGTCAGCTATCCGTTAAATCAGCCCGCCAATGGCGCCGATATCTACCTGACGATTGACCTCGAATATCAAACACTATTACAGGAAGAATTAATCCGGCGGATCGAAGAGACCGGTGCCCGTAGCGCCAGCGGTATCCTGATGAATCCCCAGGATGGATCGATCCTCGCGATGGCTTCCGTACCGGATTACGATCCTGGTGCGCCGGGGCTTTACCCGGTCGAAAATCAAAAAAACCGCGTCATCACCGATCAGTTCGAACCGGGTTCTACCTATAAAATTGTGTGTGCTACCGCCGCTTTGGATCTGAATACCGTGGCAATCGATGAAGAGTTCAATTGCGAAGGTGGGAAATATTCCTTCGCTGGAAAAATTATTCAGGATTGGGAAAACTTTGGACTACTGAATTTTTCTCAAATCATCGAACAGTCCAGCAATGTGGGAATTATCAAGATTGCTGAGCGAATCGGAGCCAACAGTCTGTATCGTTATTCCCGGGATTATGGTTTTGGTGCACTAACTAATATTGGTCTGGTGGGCGAAACATCCGGCATTCTGCGTAATACACCCGATTGGACTGCGATATCCCTAGCTGAATTGTCTATTGGTTATGAAGTCGGAGTTACTGCTTTACAACTAACGTGTGCATTTGCCACCATTGCCAATGGCGGTATCTTGATGAAACCACGTATTATCGATCGAATTGTTTCTCAGGATGGTGTAGTGATTTATAGTGACCGACCGGAAGTTGTACGGAAAGTTGCTGATCAGTCTGTTATGCATGCGCTGAGTGGTATGTTGACTAAAGCTGTCGCAACCGGAACCGGAATGAAGGCCCGGATTCCAGGCTGGTCAATTGCCGGTAAAACCGGTACGGCCCAGAAATTTTCTAACGGGCATTACTCCAAGTCAAATTATATATCGAATTTTGCCGGGTTTTTCCCCGCCGATAATCCCCAGATCGTTGGTGTATTCGTATTGGACGAGCCAAACATTGGTTATCATTGGGGCGGCATCGGCGCAGCCCCCTTGTTCAAGCGTATTGTTCAAAGGATTATAAATCTTGATGACGATCTGCTTTTAGTTACGGCTCAACAATCTGATAATCAACCATCGGAAATACCTATTCCGAAAACAGAACTTACGCCCCGGCCAACAGAAAGTCTTGTCGCTCTGTCAACTGTTGCCTTAGTGACCCAATCTGTTAGAAATACCAAGAATTGTACAATTCCGGATATCCGTGGAATGAGTCTACGCAAAGCATTAAAGACTATCCGTGTTGCCGGTCTGATCCCCAAATTTCAGGGTTCCGGCACCGTCGCTTGGCAAAGTCCGAAACCGGGCTTAATTGTAAGCCCTAATTCAACCTGTGTGATCGGTCTGAAATGAAACGCTATTTACATACATTGGTGTCCGGTCTCGTGTCAAGTTTGGAGGCAATTCCGCAGATACCAATCTATGGTTTGAGCTCCGACTCACGGGCAGTACAAAAAGGATTCATTTTTATTGCAGTACCAGGGACGCAACTTGATGGACATAATTTCATTGATCAGGCTCTTAATAATGGCGCAGCAGCGGTTATAACTGACAGTCGTGATCTGGTTGACCTTCCGGTTCCCAGAATCAGAGTCAATGATCCGCGCCGTGCGGAATCGCTTATCGCAGCAGATTTTTATGATCATCCTTCCAAAGCATTAACCGTAATTGGTGTTACGGGTACCAATGGCAAAACCACAACATCATTTCTAATCGATTCGATATTATCAACCAGTGGAATAAAATCCGCCTTACTCGGTACGCTCGGTGTATTTGCCGGTGATTCATCGCAAGGAAAATCTCTGACTACCTTGAATGCCAGCAGTTTACAAAAATTATTTGCCGATATTCTTTCCAATAGCTACACCCACGCTGTCATGGAAGTATCTTCCCATGCCCTGCACCAGCAGCGGGTGGCAGATGTAGATTTCAAATTTGCCGCTTTTACTAATTTGACCCGGGAACATCTGGATTATCATGGCAATATGGAGGAATATTATCACGCCAAGGCGCGTTTGTTCAAAACCCTGCCGATTACGGCCACTGCTATTATCAACATTGACGATGAATTTGGTCGGAAATTGAAACCGGAATGCCAGGCTCCCGCAGTAACCACATCGATGACAATTGAGGGTGATGCCCACTATATCGACTGGAAAGCTTCGATTGAAGGAATTAAAGGAATCATTGAAATTGGCGGGAATCGTATTTTTATTCGTTCAGCTTTAATTGGCAGCTTCAATCTGGAAAATATTTTAACCGCCGTAACAACAACTTGGGCAATGGGAGTTCCAGCAAAGGCGATTACCAAAGGAATTGAAGACTGCCGCCAAATACCAGGACGGGTAGAACGTTTTGCCACACGGTCCGGCGGTGTCGTCATAGTCGATTATGCCCATACACCGGACGCATACCAGAAAGTATTGGAATCCATCAGCCGCATTATGGACGATAAAGCCCGCTTAACCCTGGTATTTGGTTGCGGTGGTGATCGCGACCGCAGTAAAAGACCGGAAATGGCTGCCATCGCGGAACGATATTGTGACCGCTGTTATCTCACCCCGGACAATCCGCGTTTCGAGGATATCGAAACCATAAATTCCGATACGATTGCCGGTTTCTCCAAATCCAATTACAAGGTATTTGACGATCGGGGAGTAGCCCTGGAAAAAGCTCTCAAAAAAATGAGAAAAGGCGATGTTGTCGTTGTGCTCGGCAAAGGACGGGAAGAATATCAGGATATTGCCGGGGAGAAAGTATTTTATTCCGATATTAAAATCATAAAACAGTACGCCAATGCGAATTAACTTACCTGATCCACAGCGTTTCGCGAATATTTTACAGGCAATCACGGGCTACGAGCTGAAGATCCTGCCCACTGGTGTAACCACTGACAGCCGCGAATGTCGCCCAGGCGACCTGTTTATCGCAATTACCGGTGATCAGACCGATGGTCATAATTATCTAATGCAGGTGGAGCGAGCCGGTAGTAGTGCAGCGCTTGTTTCTGAAGTTAATAGCGCTTTGCCGAATTATCCGCAAATTGTTGTCGATGATCCGGTGCATTTATTGGGGGTAATTGCCAATCGCTGGCGCGCTTCGTTTCAGCGACCGGTCATCGCTATAACCGGAACCAACGGCAAAACAACTACTAAAGATTTATTGGTCCACATCCTGTCGTTCAGTCGAAAGGTCCATGCTACAAGTGGTAATTATAACACTTCAATCGGCCTACCTCTGACGTTACTGACACTTACAACTAAGGATGAGATTTCAATCCTGGAAATGGGCGCCAACCAACCGGGCGATATAGCCTTGTTGGCAAACCTGGCACATCCGACCCACGGTCTGATTACCAATGTAGCCCCGGCCCATCTGGCAGGATTTGGAAGTGTCGAAGAAGTTGCCCGCACCAAGGGTGAATTGTTTCAAGCCTTGACCGAAGGAACCGCTTTTGTAAACCGAGATGATAGCCTGGTAGCCCGGATTGCCATTCCCGGAGATAAGATTACCTTTGGTTTCCAGCCGGACTGTGATTTTTCCGCCGCGTTGCAGCACGCTGAAGACGGTGCTGTTCTGCTGTCCATTAATAATAATGTACTCATTACCGGTTCCCGCAATCATACCTTCGCTAAAAATGTACTGGCTGCAACGGCTATTGCTATCAGTCTGGGAGAAACTTGGGAAACGGTTCAAAATCAATTGAACACTTTTAAACCACCTCCCGGACGCTGTATTGTTGCAAAATTTGGTGAAATAACCGTGATTGACGATACGTACAATGCCAACCTGGTATCAGTATCGGCAGCCTTGGATTATTTGCATGATTTCAATACAACCGGCCGACACATTTTGGTTTTTGGCGACATGTTCGAGCTTGGTGAAGAATCTCAATCGTTACATGCACAAGTAGGCAAAAAAGCCTCCACAACCGGTCTGGATGCTGTCTTTACAGTCGGCCAAGACAGTTATTATACTGCCTCAGCCCTGTCCGGCATTAATTATCATCAACATTTTAATACCAAGTCAGATTTAACAACTTCTCTGCAGGAATTTCTTAAGCCCGGTGATATTGTCCTTTTCAAGGGTTCCAGAGGCATGGCTATGGAAACAATAATTGCCGAATTACGGGGATTCTAATGCTTTATCATCTGCTATATCCCCTTAAATCATATCTGTCCGGGCTGAATATCTTTCAGTATATAACCTTCAGGGCGACGTCGGCTGCCATCCTGGCGTTGCTCATGAGCTTCCTTATAGGACCTTGGATCATCCGTTTACTGGAGCGTCACCAGATTGGTGAAGAAATCCGCGCTACAGGTCCCCAATCTCATCAGAGAAAGAAGGGCACGCCCACTATGGGGGGAATTATCATTCTCAGTGCGGTAATTCTCCCCACCCTTCTATTCGCTCGTTTGGATAATACTTATGTCCTGATTATCCTGATGGCGGTGGTTTGGATGGGTGCAATAGGATTCACAGATGATTATTTAAAAACTATCCGAAAAACTAAAAGCGGTTTGATAGCGCGCTATAAACTGGCCGGTCAAATCATTTTGGGATTAGCCGTAAGTGCCTGGATTTTCCTGGCACCGGAATTTCACGATTTCCGAAGCGTTACCTCGATTCCTTTCCTGAAAAATTATGAGCTGGATTTCAGTTATTTCTATCCTGTCTTCATAATTTTAATTATCACTGGCTTCAGTAATGCCGTAAATCTGACCGACGGTTTAGATGGATTAGCGGCGGGATTGTCCGCTATCGCCTTTTCAGTATTTGCCGCCGTGGCCTATATCTCGGGCCGGGTTGACTTCTCCAATTATTTAAACATTATTTACCTACCTGGAGCCGGTGAATTGACCATCTTTGCCGCGGCTATGGCCGGCGCTGCTCTGGGATATTTGTGGTTTAATGCAGCCCCAGCCCAAGTCTTTATGGGTGATACCGGTTCCCTGGCGACCGGTGCGGCATTAAGTACGATGGCGGTCTTATTAAAAAAAGAATTGCTACTGCTGATCATCGGTGGTGTATTCGTGGGAGAAGCCCTTTCGGTGATATTACAGGTAGGCTATTTCCAGTGGACTAAAAAAAGATCTGGCGTAGGTAAGCGCATCTTTAAAATGGCTCCGATCCATCACCACTTCGAATTATCCGGATGGCCCGAAACCAAGGTTGTAATCCGTTTCTGGATCATCGGCATTTTGCTGGCTTTATTCAGTTTAAGCACTTTTAAAATCCGTTAAATGAATATCAATAATAGAAATAATATTAATATTAAAGATCGTCTGGTAATAGTGATCGGGATAGGCCGGAGCGGGCTAGCGGCTGCCCGGTTGGCGCATTATCTGGGAGCCAAAGTATTTATCAGCGATAATTCCGCTAACAAGACGGTCACGTCCAATCTGCAGGAACTGCAGCTCCTTGGGATCGAAGGTGAGCTTGGTGGTCACAGTTCCCGGATTTTCGAGGCCGATCTGTGGATTCTGTCACCGGGTATTGCTCAGGATTCTGATCTTGTCAGGCAGGCCCAGTCCAAAGCTATTCCAATTGTCAGTGAGATTGAATTTGCCAGTTGGTTCACTGATGCTCCTATCCTGGCGGTTACCGGTTCCAATGGTAAAACCACTACCGTCCATGCCCTGGCATTGATGTGCCAGACTGAAAAAATCCATGGTATACTGGCGGGTAATATGGGGGTGCCGTTTGCTAAAATGGTTCTCCCTGATCTGATGGAACCTGATCCGGCGCGGGTATTTATATTGGAGATATCGAGTTTCCAGATGGAATTCATCCGCCATTTCCAGCCTCGCGTAAGTGTTTTCCTCAATATTTCATCCGATCATCTGGACCGCTACCCATCAATGGCAGAATACATCGATGCCAAGCTCAATCTAGCACGTAATGCTGGTTTCAATGATTATGTCGTATTAAATCTGGATGATCCAATTTTAACGGAACGATTGAAAACCAGCCCGGCCTGGTTGGTTCCGTTCAGTATCCGGCAACAGGCCGAAACAACTTATTTTGTCGATGATACAAAGGTCTATACTTCTGAGCACGCCACGCTCATTCCCTTAGATGCGGTCGCTTTGCCCGGTCGCCACAACCTTGCCAATCTACTGGCAGCGGCAACGGCGGCCCATCTGATTGGGATACCTGATCAAACTATCGCTATGGTTATGCAATCTTTCACTGGTATACCACATCGCCTGGAAGAAGTAGCGTTAGTTGATGGTGTTAAATATATCAATGATTCCAAAGCCACCAATCTGGATGCTGTCAAGGTGGCATTGATGAGTTTCCCTGACCCTATCATCCTGATTCTGGGAGGTAAAGATAAAGGCAGTGATTTTCGCGAATTGATTCCCTACATCGAACATAAAGTCAAACAAATCATTGCTATCGGTCAGGCTCAAACCCCGATTTTAGCCGCTCTGAGGGATGCGGTGAGACCCATCTGTGTTGATGGTCTCAGGGATGCGGTTAAAATCACACGGGATAGCGCTATGCCTGGGGATGTGGTTCTTCTGTCCCCAGGCTGCGCTAGTTTTGATCAATTTCGCGATTTCGAGGATCGCGGTGATCAATTCCGTCTTTTGGCAAAAGAACTGGAAATCAGCACATGACGCAGTTAAACCAGATCTGGAAAAATTACGATCGGATGTTGATCATAACCGTCCTGCTCTTAGCAGTTGTTGGCATGGTTATGCTTTACAGCGCCAGTTCTATCTGGGCTTATAACCATTATGATACCGGTACTTATTTCCTGCAGAAACAGGTTTTACGTCTCGCAATTGCTTTACTGATAATGTATGGTTTCATGCGGTTGGATTACCGGCACCTTAAAGACTGGGCAAATATCATTCTGATCGTTTCAGTAGTGCTATTAATTGCTACAAAAATGATCTATTTCCTACAACACAATCCAGCTCCCGCCCGCTGGATTCACCTTGGTCCCCTGTCGCTGCAAACTTCTGATATAGCACGATTAAGTCTAATTATTTATCTTTCAGCTTATATCAACAAAAAACGTCAGAAATTGGAAGATTTTTATTTTGGATTTCTACCGGCTGTTGTGGTAATAGCTTTGATACTGGGGCTGATTATTATTCAACCCGACTTCAGCACTGCTGCAATTATAGGCGTAATCGGATTCACCATCCTGTTTCTCGGAGGCGCTCGCTTGCCTCATATCGTTGTTACCATTACCAGTGCGATTACGATCCTGATTCCAGTGATGTTAATGGAACCTTACCGGCGTGCGCGGATTTTATCATTTTTTAACCCGGCAGCCGATACCGGAGGATCAAGTTATCAGGTCCAGCAAAGCTTGATCAGCCTTGGTAACGGTGGACTATTCGGTCTGGGATTGGGTAACAGCATGGAAAAAAATCTGTTTCTGCCCACCCCTCACACTGATTTCATATTTTCAATTATTGGCGAAGAAACCGGTTTCATCGGGGTTATTATTGTACTGACCCTGTTCCTGATTGCATTCCAACGGGGAATAAAAATTGCCAAAAACGCCACCGATCCATTCAGTATTTTACTGGCGTTGGGCATTGCCTTCAGCTTCATTTTATATGCTTTTATAAATACGGCTGTGATCAGCAATTTATTGCCCACAACCGGTTTACCCATGCCTTTGATCAGTTATGGTGGGTCAGGTTTAGTACTCAATCTAGCTGGTATTGGTATCCTGCTGAATATCAGTCGTAAAGATCAACCATCAAAACGATCCAACAGGTGGTTTTCATGAGCCTTGGCTCCGAACCCAGGATCGTCATTGCCGGTGGTGGAACCGGTGGTCACCTGTTCCCGGCCCTGGCAATCGGGGAAAGGTTGCAAGCGCGAGAACCAGCCCTGAAAATCCACTATATCGGTTCAAAATTTGGTTTGGAAGCAGCTACCCTGCCGGACTACGAATTGGCCCATACCCTGTTGCCAATTCGCGGTTTACAGCGGGGGATCGATGCAATCAGTATTGGACAAAATCTACTCTTCCCCGGCCGGGCTTTGAAATCTTACCGGCTAGCAAAGTCGATTATTAAACAACTGCAACCGGCTGTGGTAGTCGGGACCGGTGGGTATGCCAGTGGATTACCTTTACTGGCGGCGGTGAAAAAAGGAATCCCGACCCTGATCCAGGAACAAAATTCATATCCTGGAATGACCACCCGCAAACTCGCTCCGAAGGTTGATTGCGTTTGTCTGGCATTTGCCGAAGCCGAGCAATATTTAGAATCCAATAATATAATAATTACCGGTAATCCGGTCCGTACCGGCATCAATCAAGGGCAAGTTGCCAAGGGCACTGAGATTTTCAATCTCAACCCTGATAAATTAACACTGTTTTTATTTGGCGGCAGTCAAGGTTCGGCCGCATTGAATAAACTTATGGCTTCAATTGCCGGACAGTTGGCCGAGTCTGGTATTCAGATTTTATGGCAAACAGGCCGGAAGCAATTCGATCCGTACCGCCAATTCGACAGTCAGCAAATTCGCGTACTTCCATTTATCGAACAAATGGACCATGCCTATGCCCTCAGCAACTTAATCCTTTCCCGCGCCGGTGCGTTGACTTTGGCGGAAATTACCATCTGCGGAAAGCCGGCGATTCTGGTTCCTCTACCAACTGCTGCCGCTGACCACCAGACCTGGAACGCTCGCAGTATGGAAATGGCCGGAGCCGCCCGCTTGATTACCGAGCAAATGCTGTCACCGGAAGTTCTATTTGAGCAAATCAGCGTTATGCTGAAAGATGCGGATTTGCTACAGGTTATGTCGGAAAAATCGCTTCAATTAGCCCGACCGGAAGCTACCAACACTATTGTAACCAAAATTTTGGAATTGGCCCAGGCCTGATGTTTAGAAAAGTAAAAAATATTCATTTTGTCGGAATCGGTGGAATCGGTATGAGTGGTATTGCCGAATTGCTGTTAAATCAAGGTTTCGAAATTACCGGTTCGGATTTGAGTGAATCGGAGTTAATTACACGATTGCAGGATTTAGGGGTAACTGTTTACCAAGGGCATAAAGCCAAATACGTAAAAAATTGTGATGTATTGGTGTACTCCAGTGCTGTAAAAGAAAATAATCCGGAGTTAATTGCCGCCCGGGAGCGGGGAATACCAATAATCAAACGGGCTGAAATGTTGGGTGAATTGATCGCGGTCAAAGATTTGAGTATCGCTGTAGGTGGAACCCATGGAAAAACATCCACTACTTCCATGATTGGTTCGGTCTTGTCAATTGCCAGTCTGGATCCAACCCTAGTCGTCGGTGGATTGGTGAAAAACATCGATACTAATTCCAAACTTGGTTCTGGCGAAATTATTGTTGTGGAAGCGGATGAGTTCGACCGCAGTTTCCTGGCTCTGCGCCCCACCATTGCCATTGTAACAAATATTGAATTGGAACACACCGATTGTTATAGCGATCTACCAGATTTACAGGGCGCTTTCAGCCAGTTCTGCAATGCTGTCCCCTTTTACGGGGTTGTAATTGCCGGTCTTGATTCACCAGGTGTGCAGGGTATTCTGTCTAATATCAAACGTCCGGTAATCACTTACGGTTTCTCCAATCAGGCTAATTTTCGTGCTGATGATATTCATTACCACGAATCGAAAACCGGATTCACAGTTATTTATAATCAACAACGATTGGGTAAAATTGCACTCCAGTTACCTGGTGAACACAACGTGCTGAATGCGCTGGCGGCTATTGCATTAGGACAGGAAATGAATCTGTCTTTCGATATTATTAAACGTGGTCTCGAGGCTTATACCGGCGTGCGGCGACGTTTCGAGATCAAAGGTATCGCTCAAGGCATTATGGTAGTCGATGATTACGCCCATCATCCCACGGAAGTCGCAGCGACCTTGCAGGCAGCCCAGAGCGGTTGGAACCGTCGAATTGTAGCTGTATTTCAACCACATTTATACTCACGTACCAGAGATTTTCATCGCGAATTCGCAGCTGCTTTTCTGGAGAGTGATATTTTGGTAGTGAGCGATGTTTTTCCTGCCCGAGAAGAACCCATACCAGGTGTCAATGGTAATTTAGTAGCCCAGGCTGCCCGCGATCTGGGTCATACCCAGGTTCACTATATCCCTGACTTGAATAATTTAATCGAAAAACTGGTTACTATTCTTAAATCAGATGATATGGTTATCACTATCGGAGCCGGAAATATCTGGCGATACAGCGATACCCTCTATCAGAAATTGGCTGAATCCCCTTGAGAGATGTACAATGGATATAGGCGCTGATTTAGGAAAATTGCTGAAGGGCACCGTGCTGGAAGCAGAATCGCTGGCACGCCACACCACTTACGGAGTTGGCGGTCCGGTAAGCGCGTACATTACTCCCTGTGATAGGAATGATTTGGCAATTGCTCTTGATTTTGCCCGGAAAAATGAAATTGCATTTTTCCTGATTGGACAGGGCTCCAACCTGTTAGTCAGCGATGATGGTTTTACCGGGATTGCGATCTCACTGAACAAACATTTCAAGTTGCTTGAAATAAATGCTAACCGGATCACAGCCGAAACAGGTCTCAGTCTCCAGCGGCTGGTACGCGAAAGCATTAAAAACAATCTAACCGGTTTGGAGGGCTTATCGGGAGTACCGGGAACTCTGGGTGGTGCATTAATGATGAATGCCGGAGCCTACGGAGCGGAAATATCCAATCATCTAATTGCAGTGGAGGTTATTGATCCACATGGTAAAACCAGTACTATTTTAGCTGAAAATATTGACTTCAGCTATCGACAATCGGGATTTAACCCCAATGATATTATTCTACGAGCCGAATTTGAACTGAACCCGGGAAAGCCGGAGGATATTAGCCACCGCTGCCGGATGGCAAATAAAGCGCGAAAATCATCGCAGCCATTAAATAAACGGTCCGCCGGCAGTGTATTTAAAAATCCCAGCCTGGGATTAGCAGCCGGGTACTTGATTGACCAATGCGGTTTAAAAGGCACCCGGATTGGTGATGCCGAAATATCCAACAAACATGCCAATTTTATTATTAATCGCGGATCAGCAACCGCAAAAGAGATCTTATCCCTTATTCAGTTAGTCCAAAAAAAAGTGGCTGCAAAGTTCAATATTAATTTGGAGTTGGAAATAAAAATTCTGGGATTTGATCCTGTATTAATAAGCTGATGAAAAAAGCACGTAAAATAAATATCGGCAGCTATTTACTGACCTTCGTGTTAATTATCCTTCTGGCGCTTTTAACCTGGAGCGGATACTCCTGGACGCTTAAAACCGGTCTGTTCGGTCTGGAAAAAATCCGGATCACAGGTAATTCTATTATATCTGAATCTGAATTACATACCATTATGGGAAATTTGAAACAGGCTACCCTGTTTGATCTTAATCTGGTTGAGCTTAGTGCCAAAATTGAGCAGCATCCTTACGTGGCTGGCGCCCGCTTAAGCTGCCGTTATCCCCACCAATTGTCGGTGGAAATCATGGAAAGAAAACCAATCGCAATGGTAAATATGGATCCTCTGGTTTTACTGGATCTAGAAGGTATTGTACTACCTATGGTGCCGCAAGCTTTTGAGTTTCAATTACCGGCTTTATCGGGTTTTAATCCTGACCAAGCTCTTTATCCGATTGGAGAACACGTCTTATCAGCAAAAATGAAAGAAACAGTTACAATATTAATGGAAGTCCATAATCACTTCCCAGCACTGTATAATGAACTCTCTGAAATAACCTTAAATCAGGATGACGAGTATACTTTAATTCTCACTGATCACCCAACCCTGATCAACTTTGGAAATTCAGATGTCATTAAAAAAATCATTACGTTGATGGCTTTCTATGAAGCGCTTAGAGGCATTAAATCTCTGACAGACTATGCCTATCTGGACCTGCGTTATGCTAAACAAATAATTGTTAAGGAATGGTCATGAACCCATTAAACCGGGGACAAGATAAAAACATCCAAGTTGGAATTGATATCGGTTCTTCCCAAGTCCGTTGTGCTATCGTTGAATCCGATTTGGAAAATGGTGCGATTAAATTGCTGGGGTTAGGCACCCGTGCTTCTACCGGAATGCGCAAAGGCAGTCTGATTCATATTGATAAAACCATCACTGCTTTGGATGAGGCTTTAAAAGAAGCGGAATTAATGGCCAATGTCAAAGTGGAACGAGCCATAATAGGCATCTCAGGAGAGCATATACGCGGAATCAATACTCAGGGAGCTATTGCCGTACACAAGAGCAGTACTCAGAATATTCCTGTTGAGCATGAGATATCCGCTCATGATGTTCACCGGGTACTGGAATTGTCCAAAGCCATCTCCCTGCCGATGGACCGCGATATTCTGCATGTACTACCCCAGGAATACATCATTGATACCATGGGTAGTATTAAAGATCCGGTTGGGATGTCCGGGCGGCGGTTAGAGGCGCGGATTCATTTAATTACAGTGGCGACCACTGCGGCTAAAAATGTCGCTAAATGCGCCGAAGAATTGGGAATTGAAATTGAGGCGTTGGTTTTTCAGGCGCTGGCGGCTTCTTTGCCTACTTTAACTCAGGATGAAAAGGAATTGGGAGTGGCACTGGTTGATATAGGAGCTGGAACTACCGACATTACCGTTTATTACGAGGGCGGTATTCGCCATTCCGCCGTAATCGGCTTGGGCGCCAACAGCATCACTAATGATATTGCCATGATGCTTCAAATAAATATCGAGGAAGCGGAACAAATAAAATTAAAATATGCCTCGGCCAAGGCAGCGCTGGCATCTACCGAATTGGAATTTGAATTACCAGCCCAGGAGAATGAAATAGTCCGGAAAGTTTCCGAACATGAATTATCCCGTTACGTGGAAGCTCGGATGGTGGAATTATTCCAGATGGTAGCTCGGGAGATCACCCGCGCTGACATCCGTGAGAGACTGACCTTCGGGGCCGTCTTAACTGGTGGTGGAGCATTATTAAAAAATATCACTTCCCTGGCCGGAGAGGTCATTCAGGAGCCAGTTCGGATTGGTTACCCCAAAGGCATCAGTGGTGTGGTGGATGTGGCTTCCAGCCCGGTTTATACCACCGTATTAGGACTGACACAATGGAAAACCCGTGAAGATGAATTTAATACCGGTCTACTTCCCGATAAACCACTGTCCCAAGCGATCAATAAATTGAAAAAATGGTTCAAAGAATTTTTTTGAAATTAAAGACGAGAAATCTTAACTAAAGGAGTGCGTCCATGTTATTTGAATTTGATTATCTAGCCGAACAGAAAGCGAAACTTAAAGTTGTCGGTATTGGTGGAGCCGGAGGGAATGCCATCAATCGGATGATTCAGACCAGTATGAGCGGTGTTGATTTCATCGCTGTGAATACCGACGCCCAGGATCTGGAGAATAATGCTGCAACACATAAAATTCAAATCGGGAAAAGCCTTACTAAAGGACTCGGCGCCGGAGCTAAGACAGATATCGGTCGTGAAGCCATTGAAACTGATAAGGAAGCAGTTATTTCCGTACTGGAAAGTATTGATATGGTATTCATAACCGCCGGAATGGGCGGTGGAACTGGTACGGGAGCCGGACCGGTGATAGCGCAATTAGCCCGTGAGATGAATATTCTAACCGTCGGCATTGTGACTTTACCATTCAATTTCGAAGGTCCGAAGCGAATGAATCGAGCGCTTAACGGGTTAGTTGAGTTACGTAAAGCATGTGATACTACAATCGCCATACCCAATCAAAAATTGATGTCGATTATCGATAAATCCACAACTGTAATGGAAGCTTTCAAGATCGCTGATGCTACTCTGAATCAAGCCGTTAAAGGTATTTCGGATTTGATCAATGTCCATGGTCTGATAAATCTGGATTTCGCCGACGTTGAAACAATTATGAAAAACATGGGCGAAGCAATTATGGGAACCGGCATCGCTGGTGGTGAAGAAAGAGCTGTGATGGCCGCTCAGCAGGCTATTTCCAGTCCTTTACTGGATAGTGCCAACATCGGCGGCGCCCAGGGTGTACTGGTGAATATCACCGGTGGACCTGACCTGACGTTGATTGAGGTCGATGAAGCGACTTCAATCATTTTTGAAGAAGCTGGTCAGGATGCTAATATTATCTTTGGTGCGGTCATTGATCCGGCTATGGCCGAAGAAATTCGTGTGACTGTGATAGCCACCGGTTTTTCACAACCGGATTATATTGATCGAGGCAAACCTGCCCATAAAAAGGAGCAACCTGGAATCAAAACCAGCAATCCAGCCTATGCTGACAATTTCAATATGCCGTTAGTCAGTCAAAAACGACCTGACCAAATAGTGCCGCCGGTAGTGATTGAAAATAAACCAAGATTCATTTTCGATGATAGCAGTCCTTCCTTATTCGATAAAGATTTGGAAATACCGGCTTTCGTACGTCAGCAACATAAATAACATTTTTAACATGGATGCAGAATAGGGCAGTTCCTCGCCAGAGGTCTGCCCTTATTCTTAAAAATATTCTAATATTTCCAGCTTTATCCCGACAAGAAAAATACCACGTCATTTAGGCGTGGATGAATACCAAAATTCATCTCAGGATCGAGATGTCGCCCCACAGGGCGTAAATTTAGGCTACCACGGGTTTACCCGTGCCTGCACACCGAAGTGCGTTTCGGCACGCAGGTGTGGGGCTCCATATTTCACCCCTATGGAGTTTGAGATTTTTTTGTATAAATAGCTAAAATCATTACATCCTTTCAGGATTTATCTTTTTAGCGAATATAAAGTGTTGAGATGATTACCTGGCTATTATGGCTCCGATTCACCGGAGCGCAGGCGAGTAAAATATAGAAATGCTTATTATACTTTATAGGTTGTAAGTAAAATATAAATGTTCTGACCGTGGTTTAATCTTGATCGGCGTGGCACAGCGTAGCCGATTCCTTCCCCGCCTGTCCGGCGTAGCTCCGATGAATCAGAGCGTAGACAGACTACTACAAAGCCACTGGAGCAATCCAGAGGTTTTCGTGTTTTAGTCCGATTGCAGACAGAATTATTAGTCATCCGACAGTAATTTTAGGTATTCAACCGGAAATAATTATGACCGCTGCTCACTACCTGAAATCAATTGCACTACCCATCGTAATACTCCTCCTGTTTATTAATAACATCAATGCCCAGCGCCCGACCCCAACCATGACTGAAATCCACGGCCATACCCTCTACACCGTCCTCAAACCTGGTGATATTCCGGCCATCTTCCAACCGGAATTCGATGGGATCGACCAAGCTGAAAAATTCTATTATGCCGATGAACCCCTGATCGTGATCACGGCCGGGGCGGAAGTAAAAGCCTACAGCACCTGGCACCTGGATCACCATGAGGTAGTCAATGATTTTATTGGCGGCACGGCCATCGCCGCTACCTGGTGACCGCTGTGCTTTACCGGCATAGTTTATGTCGCCACCCTCGATTCTACTCACTACACCTTCGAAGCCTCCGGTTCCCTCTGGCAGGATGCCTTAGTCCTGCGGGATCGCCAGACTGGTTCACTCTGGTCGCAGATCTCCGGTGAATGCATCGCCGGTCCCTTGGAGGGTACCCGCCTGGAACAGTATCCGGCAACCTTCACCACCTTCAGCACATTCAAGCGGTATCATCCCCACGGCCAACTGCTGAAAAAACCGGATAAAGGACAACCCGCCTCTGGTTATGCCGATTATTTCGCCCAGCCCGATCGCCTGGGTATCTTCGGACGGATCAATGACTTTCAGCGCCTGGAAGCCAAGGACCAGGTTTTCGGCCTGCGGTTAGCCGACCGGGAAATCGCCGTTGCTAAGTCCTACCTGAACGAGCAACGCTATAAAATAATTGACTCCGGAAATACCAGGATCATCATCTATTATGACCGGGAATCCAATTCCGCCGCCGCCTATGCCCTGCCCCATCTGATGGCTCAACAACTATCAGTATTGAACGTTAAGGCTGGACAATTAACAATTGGTACCCAGCACTGGAATCTCCTCACCGGCCAACCGACAGCCGGTAACGGCAACCCACTGGTCGCGCAACCCCTTATCAGTGCTTTCTGGTTCGCCTGGGCCTCATTCTTTCCTGAGACCGAATTGATTAAATAAAGGCATTGGTCAACCCCGGCCTGAGGCCTTCAGCCGCTATAGCATGATGTAATTATCGGCCTGAGAAAAATCGATGGCAAAAAACCAGGCAAAATTGTTGTCTAAAAGAAATCTGTTTGCAGGACCGCTTCAGCGGGACAAGTTGATTTCTTGCAGCAATTTTGCCGCAGGTTTAAACGATTTTTCTCCAGCCGCGATTTTTTGGTTCTTTTGTATCACGGACAAAAGAACAAGGATAAATAAAATCTACTGTTATAACAGCCGGTAACGGCGACCCGTTGGTCGCTCAATCCCTGACCTCCGCTTTCTGGTTTGCCTGGGCCTCATTCTTCTCGAAAACAGAACTGATTAAATGAAGCTCCCCCCAAAGTAATTCAGGATTCTAAAGCGACTGTTTATTGATAAGGATCTGATCCTTATCTACCACCTCCAGGATCATCTTCCAGCCGCCGACACCCTGATCCACTTTTATTAGTACATTATTAAGTCCTTCCTGTAGATCAGCTACAATAAAGTCCTGGCTTTTCGCTGCACCCCGGCCTCCCGGCAGCCGGTGTAGCTCATTTCCATTCAGCCACAGCGCCGGAGCATCATCACTGCCGAGCAGGAATAATACCCGGCCCTTTTGTTTGGCCTCCAGGATTGTATGGGCATAGGCCACAGTATTCAATTCAGGATCATATAATTCCAGGAAGTCCACCCATCCCGTTGGTGTTTTCAATTCCTGCCAGCTAATTTCCTGACCATCCTTTCCCAAATAGACTTTATTGAAGTTCAGTTCCTTTTCAGGATCATAAACAATCTCAAGACCGCGCCCCTCGGGATTATCGTAAGGTCCGATGGTAGTCCAGTTTGTTATGGTTTGAATATCCAGCGCTGTATCGGCCGAGATTTTGGTAAATAACGGTCTGACGGCAACCTGATTCAGGACCGGTGTTGTAATTACAGCCTCCAACCAGTTATCCCAATTATCGTAATCACCATTGAAAAAATGGAAGGGTGCAAAATAGAACAGGTTAACATTGGATGGATCGGATTGCTCCAGATCTGCCAGTATTACCAGGAGTGAATCATCGGGAGTCTGGGTATAATTCCAAGCCAGATTCCTGATCAGCCTGGGCATATAAGTGCTTTTATTAAAATAATTTATAAAACTAACAGTAGGTCGGATATCTGACTTGATAGTAGCAGAAGCATAAGTATACAAGGCATTTTCCAGGGAAATTTTAAAAGTTTGATTAGCCGGTACAGTTGATTGTTTAAAATCCGATTCTGGGTCTGAATCCGGAGTAATGGTAAACAGCACCACAGGTCCGGGCGCTGTGCTTCCGGCAGGAACTGTTGCTTCAAACAGATATTGATAATCAACTCCGCTTTGCATTTCAATCTCAAGATCAGGATTTGTAACCTGCCAGTGTTCGGATTCCTGCCATTTAATATGCAATTCCGAATCAAATGTAAGTTCCCTGCCAAAACTCCATTCCCCCTTGAACTGCAGGAGTGAATCAGCCAATTCTATGATCTCCAGTTTACCCAACTGCTTAGTCAGGTTCCGTTCCAGTTCGATGATACCAAAATCAATATACTTTCCTTCGTCAGTCAGTTCGCCGTTCAAAGAGATGGTAAATTTATCAATTGTATTTCCATTTAGATCAACAGCCTCACCTTCAATTTTAGCTTCCGAAACTTCCAGCATTAGAAAATGATGAATACTCTGGGATACGGCCATAAATGGTTGCGGTTCAATTTTGTATAATGGGGCGCCGCCTCCCGCAGTAGTAATATGAGTGACCGAGGTCAGACCACTGCCGCTGTGTCCGATTGGATGATTGCGGAGATAGTAATGATCGTGGCCCGATAATACCAGGTTTACACCGTATTTTTCAAAAAGCGGCTGCCAGTGATATCTGAAATCATATATGGGACGGGTGGGATGACAATGAAACAAGGGGTAATGCAGGATTACTATAATCCACTGCTGGTCCACATTTGCTTTAAGGTCGGCTTCCAACCACTGATACTGCGCAGATTCAGGGTCTGTTGCTACACCTGTATTAAGTCCGATGATATGTACCATACCATAATCAGCAGACCAGTAATGTTTTTTCTGATGTAATGGAAAATATTCATAATAATAGCCGGATTCCCTTTCATGATTTCCCAGGACCGGATAAATGGGAATCTGTTTCAACAGATCTGCCGCAGGTGCAAAAAATTCCGGTTCCCAGAGTGACAGAATTTTTCCATCAGCAACCAGATCACCGGTATGTAAAGCTATATCAGGATTATACTCAAGTGCCTTAGTAACAATCGTTTCATGTACAGCGGGATTACTACGGCTGTCGCCATAGGCTAAAATCCGGACAGTTGCAGTATCACTGACGGGTGCAATTTTAAAATTAGCCGTATCCGTCTGACCTCCCAGCCAGCGCACCTGGTAGTAATAATTCCGGCCCGGTTCCAAATTAGTTAATCTATACGAATGCAATCGTAACCTGGTCGAATCACTAATAACCGAAGTAAGCTCTGAAGCGCTCTCGCCAAAAAACAGTGCTGCTTTAACTTCCTTTCTCGTGCCAACCAATATTGTTATACCAGCATTGGACGGTTCCTGGAGCCAGGGTCCGATATGAGTAGTTTTCTCCTTGCACCCCGCCAATACAAATAAGATAATAAAGCTAATTTTCATCTGCCTTCGCAGGATACCCCGAGTTTGCTCGGGGAGGAATGCTAAGAACATCCGCTTGGGTCTACGCCTTGCGGCTACGCCCCCACAAGTCGGCGGGATGCTTGTCCCGGCGAAATGTAGTGTAGACGGATCGCTTTTACCGATGGGCGGATGACCACGGCGAAGCCTTTGGCGAAGACGGGTCATGTAATGGGGACCCCGGGTTAACCCGGGGGGCTTCATTCGTTGTTTAAATTTCATTGATTATCCTTCAGGAAGAATGTTATTGCTGTTATGGAAAGGTTGAAATTTAATGATAAGTATGCCATCGATGACGTAGAAATTCCTTACTACTCTTCTTATTCCAGGGGTCTTAAAACTTATATTGTGCGCAAGATTTTGAGACTTTGATTTTGAGATGAGTTATAAGACAAGTATTGGGACAGAATAGGTTGTTTTGAGATAGGTTTTTGAACTAACTTGGATTTGTCGCAAAAAGGAAGGTTTATTAGCTTAGAACGATGGTGTATCAATTATTAATGGGAGAAGACAATATTTCTCTAAAAGATATTAGAATATTACCTGAATATCGGAGCGATACAAATCCGCCATTAGGTTTTTATATTCAATGTCTTAAAAACTCTACGAGGTTTGATAGAGCTGCTGGGTACTTTTCAAGCTATGGACTAGCCGAAACAGCAAAGGAGTTTGCTTATTTTTTAAATAATAATAGTGAGATTCGTCTCGTAGTTTCACCACAATTTTCTTAGGAGGAGCGGATTCAGAACAATAGTCTGAGCAGGTTTCAAGAAATGGTGGATATAACTCTGTCGAATGAATTTTTCAATCTGGTTTTTGATGGAGGATTAAAATGGAAGATACTTTATTACTAGCAGGTCCAATTTTACGCAGAACTGAAAGGAGTCGAGTTTGTATTTGGTTAGCTACTCTGGAGGCTGCAGAATTCCAAGCCAAAATCTATAAAAAAAATAATGATCTATCCCCGGATGAGGATACCCTAACAAAAGAAAAGTTGACAGTTATAGGTGTAAGCTCACAATTGGACAATCAACCGGAAACTGTCCGATTAGGTGAACAACTCTATATAACGTTGCTTACCATTAAGCCAGTGGATGAATTGTTTCCTAAGGATACAATTTTATTCTATGATGTAATAATAAATGGAAAAAACCTGGATGATTTGAACCTTATTAAAGGACAGAAGGGGCTTGCTTATCCGGGCCTGCCGCTCCCTAATTTTTTCATCCCCGGTAAAATTTCCAACCTACTACACGGCTCTTGCCGGAAACCTCACGGCCGTGGGAAAGACACACTCATCGAGGCTGATATATTAGTTGGGAAAACGGTAAATGATTTAAAGCAACGGCCGGCTATGCTCTTTTTAATGGGAGATCAAATCTATGCCGATGATGTGGCTGGTCCAATGCTCGACCATTTGATTAAATATGGAACCAAACTTACCGGCTGGAAGGAAAAATTACCTGCATTGAAACGATTACCGGCTGATTTACCACTTTATGGGCGAACAGATGTGCTTACAAATAAAGCTAACTTTACGTCAGGTTATAGCGATAATCATTCAATGACTTTTGGTGAATATGCAGCAATGTATCTTTCCGTTTGGAGCGATGAACCTTGGAAGGACATCCCTCTGGATGCTGATCCGAATGGAATAGGAGCTAATGCTAATAAATATGAAGAAGAACTAAAAGCACTTACACAATTCCGAGAAACCTTACCCAATGTGCGGCGCTTATTAGCTAACATTCCTACCTATATGATGTTCGATGACCACGACGTTACTGATGATTGGAATTTGCATCGGAAGTGGTATAATTCAGTCCGGGCAAATGAAACCGGGCGTCGAATTGTCGCTAATGCTCTGGCTGCTTATTGGGTTTTTCAGGGTTGGGGCAATTCTCCGGAAGCTTTCTCAATACGGTTTATTGATGCTATTTCCGACCATATTCTGGCCAAGAAAACAACAGGAACTCTGGCAAAGAGATTTGACCAGCGAATTTGGGGATTCCATCGGTGGGGATTTTCATTACCTTCAAATCCTCCTGTGATTGCTTTGGATTCCCGAACCGAACGAGAATATGATTCTCCTGAAGGCCCGGCACGATTGATAGACCGATACGGCTTGGACTGGATTCGTACCGCGTGGACCGACATCGGTGAACCGCGGGCTCAAGGTCTGATATTGATTGCGGCAACGCCGATATACGGGTACGAACCACTCGAATTCTTACAAAAAATCATTACCAGTTTCGGAATTCCTCCGACAAAAGTAGATCGGGAATCCTGGATCGCCAACAGAGATGGTTTTGGTTCGTTAATGCGACTTCTTAATAACGAAATACAACCGGATTTATGTCTGATCCTTTCCGGTGATGTACACTACGCTTTCAGTTCTAAAGCGGAATTTTTTAGTGATGGCCGCTCCCTGTTGGTTAAACAATTGACAAGTAGTGCCATAAAAAACGAACCTAAACAGAGTAAATATTTAAATTGGCTGAGTAGACTTACCGAACGTACGGAACATCGTTTGGGGTGGTTACCGGACACGCCTGCTCTTATACGTTTTTCCAAACCCATACTTGAATTTTTAGTGCGCTGGAATCTGTTAAAATCCAAATCAAAAAAGAATACTTTTTGGACTGATGAGATTACCGGGATTATCCCCAAAGGAAAAGACGGGCTTCTGTATACTAACAACAACCTCGGGCTGGTGCAACTAAATAGTGATGGTACAATCGAACATAAACTATTAACAGAGTCTGGCGATGTGGTTACTTACAGCGTTTAAACTATTTAGTAGGAGGTACAGTACTATAAATGGTTACGACGGAAAACATATATTTGTAATTCAAGACTGAGGAATAGGAAAAATGGCTTTATATAAAATTGGCTCCAAAGGCGATGAAGTCAGGAAGATTCAGGATAGGTTGAAAAGTTTGGGTTTCTACAGGAGTTCTATCGACGGGATGTTCGGAGGTGGTACCGACGCTGCTGTAAAAACGTATCAAAGCGAAAAAGACCTCCAAGTCGATGGTATCGTCGGACCGCAAACCTGGAAAGTGTTATTCGAGGAGGAAATTCAAGAACCACAAATTTTTAAACTTGACCTCGATTATAAATGCCTGGCACTTACCGGCTCATTTGAAACCGGTAAAGGGATTCCGGATTGTTTTGCCGGATTAAGCGGCGATTTCGATGGACAGGGTATGAGCTTTGGCGTCCTTCAGTGGAACTTCGGGCAGAATTCACTGCAGCCGCTTTTAGAGGATATGATCAATGATTATCCGGATACTATCCAGGCAATATTCCAATCAGATTTTGCAGTGTTGATGGAAGTATTAGCAGCGGAAAAGGATGACCTGATGACGTTTGTCAGATCAATCCAACATCCGGTTAAACATTATTTTTATGAACCTTGGAAAGGCAGATTTAAAGCTCTTGGCCGGATGCAGGAATTTCAGAACATTCAGGTAAGATGTGCTGACGGACTATATAAAGCGGCATTGAGATTGTGCTCTGATTATGAACTTTGGTCAGAACGCGCCGTGGCATTGATGTTTGATATCAAGGTTCAAAACGGAAATATCAGCCGGCTGGTCAGGTCCCAGATTAGATCGGAAATCGGGAACCTACCGGAAGATTCAGAACAGGTTGAATTGGAAGTTGAAAAAATGAGAATTGTAGCAAATAGAAGGGCGGAGGCATCGAATTCACGGTGGGTAGAGGACGTACGGGCACGCAAGTTATGCATTGCGAATGGTAAGGGTTTTGTGCATGGGATTCATTTAGGCTTGGAGGAACAGTTTGGTATAAGCCTCGATAGAACCATTGATGTATAGAAGAAGCACACAAAGAAAAATAAGGACGTAGCAACTTCAATTAAATAGTATAGTAAAGAAAGGAAATAACAAATGGGATTATTAGGAGCATTACCAATAATCGGACCGATCATTGAAAAGGTCGTTGACGTAGTTGATCAGGCGGTACCGGATAAGGATCTGGCCAATAAGTTAAAAAGCGAACTTCAAACCAAGTTGATGACACTTGACTCCAGCGTTCTGCAGAAAGAAATCGATGCAAAGGCTAAGATATTAGTAGCTGAGGCTGGGGGGAATTGGCTACAGAGATCATGGAGGCCAATCACTATGTTAGTATTTGTTTTTATTATTTTCAATTATTACGTATTTATACCATACCTTGAAACATTTGGCGCCAATATACCTGATTTTACTATTCCCAATGGCTTATGGGCATTATTGACGACCGGATTGGGTGGTTACGTAGTAGGCAGAAGCGGCGAGAAAATGGTCAAAACGTGGAAAACAAGATAAAATCCAAAGTAATAAAGTATGGAAGCTCAGCAGAAGCTTAAAACATCGCAGAGTAATATCTGGCTATCCGAAGCAAGTGCTGAAGATAGGTTCTTAGCAATTCTCAATAATCGCGATAAATTGGTGAAGGGTGCTGATTTACCTGTGCGGAAAAATGGTTTCGTTGTCTTAGTCCATGGGACAAACAACCTTAAGCATGTTCAAGACCTGTGTTTCGATAAAAGACAGAAATGGAATAAATGTCTAACGGCACGCTACCGTATAAAACCACCGGCGGTCTTCGGCTCTTTGCTGCAAGCTTTAGTATCCGATCTTCATAAAATGGATAAAAACACTGCAGCGATCCTGGGGGACTTTGCCCCCAAGCCAACGGAGGCATCATGGAAAAAGCTGTCGCAGCAACTTTTTGATGAAACCAGTATGCGATGGCCCACGGAGAAACATGGTTTCCTGGATCAAAAAATCCTGGATGAATTTTTCATGTTTCTTGCTGGTGGGAAAACCCTTGAAAGAAGTAGGCGGATAGTACTTTTCGCTGAACTGGATGAAAGTGAGGAGGATTCCCAGGAATGGAATCAGGCAATATCAATACTCTTTAGAAAGCTCCCGGAACGAATGGGGTTGGTTTTAACGGGCGTTCCGGAGGATTTTCATCTTCCTGAAAATGATCCGCATTTCTTGGAATTAGAACTACCCGCCCCGGTTCCTGATGAAAAAATCTATAAACCCGCCGCCTTTCACACCGACCGCGCTGCAACGGAAGACCGTTTGGGCCTCAAGGGCTATGCCAACGCGTTGGCGCGATTCATCCTCCATCCCCAAACCAGGCCACCTCTCACCATCGGTATTCATGGCCCCTGGGGGAAAGGAAAATCTTCATTCATGAAACTGGTGGATATCGCCCTCGTCAAATTTGTGAATAACAAACACAATACATTAATACAAGAACTGACTCTTTTGGAAAAAGAGATTGAAGAGACCAAGGTCGAGGTAGAACGCACACCCTCGGAAGATAATACAAATTTGAAAAGCCTGCTCCAGGCAAAGAAGAACCATCATGAGCAATTGTGGGGTCAAATGCGAAAGATTGCCGAAAAAGAAGTCCTAGCCGTTGACTTCAATGCCTGGCAGTATGAAGATGCGAAACAAATCTGGGCTGGGCTGGCAAGTGTCGTCAGCCAACGACTGGAGCAAGCACTATCATTATGGTCGCGAATCTGGCTGCATGTAAATTATGCTTGGTACAGTCGCAAATCTGAGCTGGTATTTTATTTTTCATTACTAATAATAGTTGTCCTCTTGGCGGGAATATTATTTTTCGTTGAAATTACACCCTCTGCTAACAGCAATTTAGTCAACGATGTGATTAACGAGGACATCAGCGAGATTGCAAACAATGAATTGCCGGGAATTGGTAATTTTTGGAGAATTTTATTGCCCTCTGGATCCTTATTTCTTGCGTTCTGTTTAACAGTGTGGCGCATTTTTAAAGTCGCTCAGCCCGTGAGCGAGCGCGTTCGCAATTATATTCAACTGCCCAGTTACCGTGAACAGATGGGGTTCCAGCATCAAGTGATGAAAGATTTAAAATTCGTTTATACCTATCTAAAAAAGGGACGTCCAAATTGCAAGGTAATTGTGTTTATTGATGATCTTGATCGCTGCTCCGAGGAAAAGATCATGGAGATTTTACAGGCTATCAACCTCATTCTTGGCAGTAGCGAATTTTTTGTTTTTCTGGGCATGGATACGGAAATGATCCACCGTGCAATCCGTTCCCATTATAGCCATGATGAGAGCGATGAGGATTTCCTGAAATATTTTCCCGCAAATTATCTGCGAAAGATTTTGCAATTATCTTTCCACCTGCCGGAAACACCTTCCGAAAAACGGTTTGAGTTCGTGGAAACTTTATTCAGTACCGATGCAAAGCGTAAAACGGATGGAGAAACAGACAAAGATGAAAAACCTGCTGGATCTGAAGAAAGCGAATCAGAATCCTCCGACACTTCCCTAGCCTTTGATTTAAACCACCTGCAACCAGTAGAGTGGGGTCCGCTTGCTGAAGTAGAGGACACCCCGGAAGAACTTGAGGCGTTCGGTGATTATCAGGAATATCTACAAGATAATCCGCGGGAAATCAAACGTCTGGTTAATGTCCACCGGTTAGTGAAGATACTTTTGCAACTAGAGCATCAGGCGGGACCTTGGTCTAAAGATCGACAGCGCAAACTGGTGAAGTGGCTCATATTCTGCTCGAATTGGTCCTTTCTCGTAGATGATCTTTTAGCAATGTTAAAGGATGTAGATGCTTCCGAAAACTGTCTGGAAACGTTAGCCAAGCAGTTGAAGACACCCCCCGACAAACTGGAAGAATTTGCCCGGCATGAGGATGTATTAGCTGCGAAAGATATCGGTGAAGATTTTCGTCTGGCTGCCCATATTTCTCAGATGGTCCAGGAAAGACCGGAACCGAAAAAAGATGAGGAGGAATAATAAATGCAGCTCAAAATTGCCGTTTATAACATGGAATGGATGAAGAAGCTGTTTGATCGATCGGGTCCACTCATCACAACCGGCGATAAAAATAAAAGAAGTGCACAATTGGCAGAGGTGGTAAAAGCAATTGATTCAGACATCCTGGGTGTAGGCACCATGCGCAGTTTCGAAAAATCAAAGCAGACCCAGATCGACAAAATCAAATAGCAGCACATTACCGGGCAGTTTGATCGCTACCAAACACCGTTGATAACTGCCCGATAAAATATCTTGACTCAAATTAATTGCCTCAGTAGCCGGACGTGATCGCAATATTGGCTGGCCGGGATGAATTTTGGAACGAGCTTTGGGAAAAATTGTCCGGACAGTGGGTTAGGTTTGAAGTAGAGGTTTTGAAACTGGGTTAAAAACCAGGGTTTTAAAAAATTACCAATGGTGCTTTTATTTTAACATTCTAATAATATCTTCTACAATTTTACCACCAATTATAGGGTTATATTTAATTGTTGGAAGTCACTACTGTCCCGTTAAGCCAATGAAAGGTTTATGTAAATACTGATATTTCGTAAGATAGCAATCATTTAAGGATTTTTCGATTTGAACATTCATCTAACTGATATCGTTATGTGTTACTTTATTGATAACAAAGAGGT
>JABMQW010000225.1 GCA_013203115.1 Fidelibacterota bacterium | reverse complement strand
CTCATTCATCGCACTCAATGGGGCGGATTTGTCAAACCCGAAATATACACACCCATACGCTTCATCTTCGGAAGGAATAAACCAAATCCTGGTAGCCTGGTTGTAGCTGTCTTCATTCTTAGCCAGTAAAATTGAATTTTCCGCTGATATTACAAACCCGGTACCGGCACAAATTATGGAAATGAAGTTTGCCGACAGTAAGAAAAACAGCGTTCCCGTGGTTTTAATAACCTGTTTCATTATCTAACAGGGTAAATATACTACAAAGAAATTGATTGTCCTAAACGAGGATCGAATGATAAATCAGCTTAATAAAATTCTCTTCCAGTAATTATATGCACAAAGTCCAGGTACTTACCGTTCCAATTTTACAGGGTGATTATTATTACCAGATTGTCTTCCAACTAATGTGGACCATTCATACAAAGCTTCATATATACCTGGTTTTAAATTACTATTTGAACAGCACTTTGCTATATTTTTAGATGATGAATTGATCGCAATATTCCCGGATTTATCCAATAATAACATTCCTTTAGCCTGATCATGTATTTTAATTCCGGACTGTGATTTGTAATAATAAGTTAAAGATTTATCATTTAGCGTTACCACAGGCTCGACAGGATTTATTAAAGTCAGTACACTCCAGATAGTTATAACTATAATTGGAATTGACAGCAGCAACAGTCTTGATAAAATTTTTAGATTATTTAATTTAATTAGATTCATCTTTATTATTTTCATATTCACTCAATTACTATCACGCTTGGAAGCTCCCCTATCCTGGTAAATATTACAATCGGCAGCATAAAGACACAAGATATATATGATAATGAATCTCAATAAATATTATAAGGACATATAAAACGAATGCCTAAGGTGCAAGTCAATGGCGATGCAGGTCCTTATGCATAATCTTGCGTGTTTCATGGAGGCGATCATCCGCGGGCAGATCGATCAATTTCTGGATAATAAACTCATCATTTTCGCAGACCAGGAGATTGGCAATATATTCTATAATACTAGCCGGGAATATTTCTTCACGCTCATATAGATCGCGCTTGGCTATAATAATCCGGGATGATTCGACGCAGCTAAATGGTAATTTTGGTAATTTTTTCAATAATTCATGATTTTTAAAAATATTGCCGCTGACTTTTAAATCCCGCGCCAATTGCAATGCCTCCGGGTGCGTTAATCCCCATTCGGTAGCCATGGTAAGACCCGCCAATAACAAGTGCAAAAGTGCGCTGCCATCCGGACTGCGCAACTCAACTGTCTGGCGACCCTCCTGATCGACATATTCCGCTTCTTTTGGATTCAGGTCTTTGCCCAGTATATTAACATTTGACCACCCCAATGGTACCCGGATCATTGCGCTGCGATTACGCTCGCTCCAGCAGATATTCGTAGGTGCTTCCTGGTTCGGTACCAGGCGTAAATAGGCCGACGAGGTTGTATTACCAAAAGCCGTCAGAGAATCGGCATAATGACATAAACCACCAATTGTCTGCAGAGCCTGAGTCGATAATTCTCCCGCACTGTCGGTCATTATATTTTTTCCATCCTTCATCACGGCCAAATGCACATGCATACCGTTGCCGGCGACACTCTCTTCAAGCTTGGGAGCAAAAGTAGCCACGCAATCATATTTATAGGCAATATTCCTGATCAGCCAGCGGGCCAGCGCCAGGTTATCACCAGCATCCATGATTGGAGTTAATTGAAATTCAATTTCGATCTGTTCAGCCTGCTTCCCACTGATTTCCTCCAGGTTGCTGCGCACGCTTTCGACGTAGCCGACTTCACTATGCGCATATTTCACAGCCCCGGTAATCTGGGTAATATGCCGGACCATTTCATCGACAATCTGACCACTTTTAACATAGGGAGCCGCTGCATGATAACCCTGCTGACTGGAAGAAATGAAGATGTTGGATTTAGGACGATGGATCAGGAAAAACTCCAGTTCACCCAGGGCATTCAGACTGTAACCGGTTGATGCGGTCAAACTATCGGATGCGCGCTGAAGTATATTATCCAGAGCAAAGGGCGCCAGGATTCCCTCATGAGTCAAATAACGACAAATAAAATCAAGACTGGTCGGATCGAAGGGATTTAGAAAGGCCGTTTTATAAACCGGGACAACATATAAATCAGACAGGGATGTATCCACCAGACCTTTAAACAGGGATGAGCCGTCTACCCGTTCACCTTCTGCCAGAATCCGCTCCGCCTGGGCACTATTGGCAATTGGCAGTTTTAATTCCTTCAGTTTACCATCCAGCGCAGTATAATGGAAAGTTATTTTTTCAATCTGTTTCTCTGCAATGACTTCCAACAAACCCGACCGGGTAAAATCATTCCGTTCCTTATCTAATAATTTTGAAATTGGATTTGACAGGGCGTAGTAGTGACTCATTGATTCACCTTTCATATTTGGTCGGTCAATTTACAATACGTGTAATTATAAGAAAATGCTGCCGATTTCGCGCCATGGCACGCATGCCTAACCAGGTTATCAGTGCTCCCACGGAAAAGCCTACACAACCAGCCAGGAAAAGTATCAACTCATTTTGCTCGCCCGATAGTAAGTATCCAACCAATACTCCCAGCACAAAACCTAGTAGTGGGGGAACATACTGGAGCAGTGAAAGTTTCAGGAGTATGTTCCCGGATTCCCGTATCTCAACCCTGTCACCAACCTGGCCACCGGCCTGATTGAAGGCAATTAATATATTTGAATTATTAGCGCCTGGTTTACACAAGACCCGGGCGCCGCAACCGGCACAGGCTTCCCCGGTTAAAATCTCAACGTGGGCTTGATCTCCATCAAGGACAGTGATCCGTCCCCGGTCGATAATTGAACCGGACAATTAAGCTGCGGCTTCCGCCGACTCCTCTTCGCCAAAAGTTACAAAGGAGCCGGGAGCGCATTTCTCGGTCGGTATGACTGGAACACGTCCATACTTGTCATAGTTAATCCGCGCCAGATTGTCTTCCAACACGATTTCACCTTCTTCCACCGCACGGATACAGATACCGCAACCGATGCAGGCCTTGATACAGGTCTGACGTGCTTCCTTGGGAGCATCTTCGTTCTTGCACATGATAAATAATTTATGACTTTCGGGATGCATTTCGATCACATCACGTGGACAGACATCAGCACAATTACCACATCCGGTACACTTATCCTCGATTACCACCGGTAAATGATTCTCATTCATGTACATTGCATCAAATGGACATACGTCAACACATTCACCATAACCGATGCAGCCATAATCGCATAAGCGGTCACCGCCGCCCATAAGATGGGCTGCCGTACAGGACATAATCCCATGATAGGTGCCCTTTTTTGCAGTTTCGTAATCACCACCGCGGCAGATAACCCGGGCGATCAGGCGCTCGCCGGTTTCCACATCTACCCCCATGATACGGGCAATAGTCTCTGTCCCGTCGGCAGTATTGACCGGACAACCATTTGCTAAGGCCGTTCCACTAACAACATTTTCTGCAAAATTTGCGCAACCGGGATAACCACAACCACCACAATTGGCTCTGGGTAATTCTTCCATCACTGCGGTAATGCGGGGGTCCTCCGCCACATAGAATTTTTTATTGGCTACAGCTAGTCCGGCAGAAAATAATAATCCCATACCGCCCATACTTGCCATCGAAATCAATATCGAGCTTATCATAACAATCCTTTTATCTTTTACCGCGGGGTGCGCTGTGAACGCAGAGTTTATTCATTATTTATCCAATTATCTTTAAACTATCAACATCTTCAAAGAACACAGGTTACGAGCAGGGTTTTTCTTATAATTTCAATATTCAAAATTAATATTTTATTCTCTGCTGTATTAGTGTACTTAGTGGTGGATTTATTTTTTTTCGGGAAAATTATTTACAATCCTTTTTAAACCATCTTTAAGTAAAACAGAATTGAAATTTATCAATAAGCCTAATGGGCAATTAGATAATTTCAGGTAAGAAAGTAATTGTGCGGTATGAATGGGGAGCAGTTTTTCAACCGCTTTAATTTCAACGATTACCGAATTATTTACCAATAAATCTAACCGATACGCACAATCTAATTCTACCGTTTTGTACTTAACTAACAATGGCTTCTGTTGTTCTACTTTCAAACTTTGTAGGGATAATTCGTAAACCAGGCAGGCTTCGTAGGCAGATTCGAGTAATCCAGGTCCTAACTGTCGATGAACGTTAATTGCACAAGCAATGATTGAACCGGATATTTGATTCAGATCGTTGGTATTTGCAAATTTATTATTCATTAAATTGATAATCTCTCTGCGTCTTCAGCGATCTTGGCGGTTAATCATCTTTAAATCAGTCCGGCAAAACCCATGAAAGCGAGGGCCAGACTGCCGGCAACGATCATTGTTATGCCAGCCCCTTGAAATATTTTAGGTACCCGAGCCAGTTCTAATTCTTCCCGGATACCGGCCATGATTACCAGCGCAAGCGTGAATCCGACACCAGCGCCAAGAGCATAAATGATTCCTTCGATAAAAGTATATTCTTTAGCTACGGCAAACAAAGCCAATCCCATAATCG
>JABMQW010000224.1 GCA_013203115.1 Fidelibacterota bacterium | reverse complement strand
TTGTCTGCGTAATCGGGCTACCGGTATTTTCATTTGTTCGCGGTATTTTGCCACGGTACGGCGTGCTACCGGATAACCATTTTCTTTTAACAAGCCCACAATCTGTTCATCGTTATACGGTGAATGATTGTCTTCCTTTTCGATAATCTCTTTAAGGGCATCTTTAATAATCTTGTTACTGACTTCCCGGCCATCCTGCAGTGCGATTCCCTCGGTAAAAAACGATTTCAATTCAAATATCCCGAATGGTGTGTCCACATATTTACCACGTGTAGACCGGCTGATAGTGGAAATATCCATCATAATCTCATCGGCAATATTCTGCAATTTCATAGGTCTTAATTGTCGCTCATCCGAGTTGAAAAAATCCGGCTGCTTGTCAATTATAGCCTGCATAACTGCCACCATTGTGCGGCGGCGTTGCTGAATAGCCTGAATAAACCAGTTAGCCGAATCAATTTTCTGTTTAACATACTGGAGTACTTCGGGATTATGCTTCTCCCGCAACATCATAAGATAAGATGAATTGATATGCAAGTCAGGTAACCAGTTGTCATTGGATATAATTACCCAGCGGCCATCATGTTCCCTGATTGTAACATCCGGAATAACCACGTGATTGGCTACCGCTCCTTGCCCTTCACCGGGCTGGGGATTCAGACCGGAAATAACCACCATCGCTTGATTAAGTTCCTCATTACTGCAACCTAACGATTTTTTAATAGCAGTAAAACGCCGATTGGCAAAATCATCGAAATATTCAGTTACAATTTCATAAGCCAGCGAATCCGGTTTAGTTTCCAATTGTATGGCAATGCATTCCTGTAATGACCGGGCAGCAATTCCCAACGGATCCAGATGCTGTACCAATTTTAACAATGGTTCAACTTTATCGACTGTTGTATCAAACCGGTCGGCGATTAATACGAGATCGGTACCGAGATATCCGTGTTCATCCAGATTCCAGATTATCTCTTCGACCACCATCCGTTCCCAATCACTCAGGTCGTAGATATCAAGTTGCAGGATCAACCCTTCCAAAAAATCCTGATGGTCGGGAACCGGCATATCAACTTCTATTTTACTGGCGTCATAGGTATTAGGCGCTATATAGTGGTCTGGATCATTTAAAATGGAATCCCAATCAATCTCATCTTCGGCTTTTTCAGTCGATTCGGTCTGATCCGGTTCCTTTACTTCTGATTCAACCACTTCCAAAACAGGGTTGCTTTCCAATTCTTCAACAATTTTCTGTTCCAGGTTGGCCATTGGCAGTTGCAGTAAAGAGGCCTGTAATATCTGCTGTGGCGCCAGAATTTGTTTCTGTTCTAACCGTTGTTCGAGTCTTGGCATCAGTCTAACCGGAAGCGCTCACCTAAATAGAGTTGGCGAGCCTCTTTATCATTAGCCAGAAAATTAGTATCACCGGATTTTAATATCCGTCCATCAAATAACAGGTATGATCGGTCGGTGATTGACAGGGTCTCACGTACATTATGATCGGTAATCAGGACACCGATATTTCGCTCCTTTAACGAGTGTATGATGGACTGAATATCTTCCACGGCAATCGGGTCCACACCGGCAAATGGTTCATCCAACAGAATGAAATCGGGATCCATCGCCAAGGCCCGGCAAATCTCAACCCGGCGTCGTTCACCACCAGATAAAGTATAACTGCGATTTTTCCGCAGTCGCTCTATCGAAAGATCATCCAGCAAACCATCAACTTTTTTCTGTCGCTCAGCCTTGGATAAAGATGTCATCTCCAGCACCAGGTTAAGATTATCCTCCACGCTGAGCTTGCTAAAAATGGACGCTTCCTGGCTTAGATAGCCTATTCCAGACCGGGCACGTTTGTACATAGCGAAGTTTGTAATATCCTGATCATCCAGAAAAATCCGTCCCCGGGTGGGTTTGATCATGCCCGTTATCATGTAAAAAGTGGTGGTTTTTCCGGCGCCATTGGGACCCAGGAGACCAACAATTTCACCTTTTTCGACTTCGATATCCACCTTGCTGACCACCATGCGCTTGCCATAGCGTTTGTACAAACCCCGGGCGCTTAGAGTCTTAAGATTATTACTCATCTCGTCCCCGGTCGGTTACACCTGACGGCTGTCGAACTATCCAGTGCTCAAGGCTGGCATCCGACTCAAAACCAATTCCATAGAGGGTATCTTTCTTGGCTGTGGTCAGCATCACCGGATCGTCAGTATAGATTAATTCCAGTTCGGAATTCCAGTCGATTGTATCAGTATATAAAGTCACACCGCTATCGGATATTATCACAACATTACCCATCGCCGTCATAAAATCCGATTTTTCATCGATCTCTGCTTTCTGTGAAGTCAACAACGAAGTGTGCTCCTCATCTGGATTAAAAAAATCAACGGTAACGCTATCATCCAATAATATGTGCTGACGTTCATCAAATTTTGCCAGGTGTCCAGCCTGAATCACGGCCTGTTTGGAACCTGCTTTGGTTAAAATAATAGTAGCACCCCAACTTTCTTGGTCCGGGCAACCTTCGCGGGTTTCCCCGGGTTGATCATCTTCCGGTCCTGTGCAGTACCAGCAGAATAAGCAGGTTAGTAAAGCTATAAATGGCAGTTGAAATTTCACCATCGAAATTACCCGTACTTAGATAATCCCACTTTTTAAAATATCATGGATATGTATGATGCCAATCGGAATCAATTCATTGGGACCATTATGCACAAACAGGCTGGTAATACTGTAAGTCTCCATTACTTCCAGGGCATCCAGGGCCAGCATATCCTGGCTGATCCAGCGCGGATTTTTGGTCATCAAGATTTCGGCTGGTTTATCAAAGATATCTTTGCTGCCGGTTTCAAATCCCCGCCGAATATCACCATCGGTAATAATACCGATCATTTCACCCTTTCCGTTCATCACACCAGTAACTCCAAGACCCTTGGCAGAGATTGCGAAAAGTGCATCCCGGACAGTAATATTGTTGCTGACGGTTGGTATTTCGTCACTGGTATGCATGATGTCCTTGACTTTCAGCCGCAGTTTTTTACCGAGTGTGCCACTGGGATGCAGAGATGCGAAATCCGCATGCTTGAACTTGCGAGCTTCCAGCAGCGAGACGGCCAAAGCATCTCCCATTACCAACATGGCGGTGGTACTGGCGGTCGGCACCAGATTCAGGCTGCCAGCTTCGCGTTCTACCGAAGTATCCAATACGATATCGGACAGTCTTGCCAGGGAAGAACTACAACGACCGACAAAAGCGACTACAGTGAGTCCCATATTTTTAAAAACATGGCCAATTTCCAATACCTCACTAGTCTCTCCACTGTTGGACAGCGCTACAATTACATCATCCTGGGTAACCATGCCGAGATCACCGTGCAGAGCATCGCCAGGGTGTATAAAAATAGCTGGTGTACCGGAACTGGCCAGGGTTGAAGCGATCTTCTGAGATATCAGCCCGGCTTTTCCCATTCCGGTTACAATCACACGACCCTTGCAGTTGAGAATAGCTATCACGGCCTCATTAAAATCGGAATTAATACGCTCTTCCAGGGCACGGATGGATTCGGTTTCAATTCTGATTGCCCTTTGGCCGACTTCGATATTACTCTTGCTCAATTTCTCCTCCAAAACGGTCTGACTTCAGATTATTCAGGGCTAATTCATATTTACCCTGGTTAGTCAAAATCAGGTCAATCACTTCACGGACAGCCCCTTCGCCACCATTTTTTTCTGTGACATAAATAGCCCGTTCTTTAACCGGTGCATAGGCATTCTGCACTGCAATCGGCAATCCAACCTGTTCCAAAATTGATATATCAATCAGATCATCACCAATATAGGCTATTTCCGCATCCGTCAAATTGAATTTGGTTTTTATCTCAGCGTATGGTTCCAGTTTATTAACCACACCATTATATAATTGGTCTATGGGAAGTTCTTTAAATCTTGTTTCGGTTGCGGACGAATAACGGCCAGAGATCAGGGCTGTTTTTAAGCCTCCGGCCTTGGCCAGAAAAAATCCGGCGCCATCAATAATACTGAAACGCTTCAATTCAAAATTATCAGGACCCAAATAGACCGTTCCATCGGTCAAAACGCCATCGATATCACAGATAAGCATTTTAATCGGCTGGATTCTCTGCTGTAATTCTTTATTTTGCATTTCAATCTGTTTTCAGTCTACTATAAAACGACTGGATGGTAGACCGGATCATTTTCAATTCAATCAATAATTGTTCAAGTTTGTCTAGCGGCCACTGCGTGGCTGAATCGGAGCGTGCTTGATCGGGATTGTCATGCACTTCAAGAAATATTCCATCACATCCGGCGGCTACTGCAGCGCGGGCCACTACTGGAATATACTGACGTATTCCGCCTGTAGCATCTCCCTTTCCACCTGGTAACTGGGCACTGTGAGTAGCATCAAAGATAACCGGATAACCGGTCTTACGCATGATAGCGATTGAACGCATATCGGAGACCAGATTATTGTATCCGAATTGCACGCCACGTTCGGTCAGTAAAATATCCCGGTTACCGGCCTGTTCCAGTTTTTGCACCACATTTTGCATATCACCGGGAGCGAGAAACTGTCCTTTTTTAACATTCACCGGTTTACCGGTTTGGGCCGCCGCAACAAGCAAATCAGACTGGCGACATAAAAAAGCCGGTATCTGGATGGCATCGACCACCTGCGCCACTTTCTGAGCTTGTTCAGGCCGGTGAATATCAGTTAATACCGGAATATTAAATTGAGTTTTGACTTCCGCCAGGATAAGCAACCCAGCTTCGCAACCCGGCCCACGATAAGCGGTAGCGGCAGTCCGGTTGGCCTTATCGAATGAACTTTTAAAAACAAATGGTAATCCCAATCGTCCGGTAATGGTTTTTAGCGCTTCCGCCAGTCGCAGGGTGTGTTCCCGGCTTTCGATTACACACGGTCCGGCAATGACAGGCAGATCAGGTGTGCCAAATTCAACCGTACCTATTTTCACAATCTTGACTGTCATATTGACTTCCCGGCAGTATTCAAATGCGTAACGGCTGCAGCTACAAAATCACGAAATAAAGGATGCGCACGGTTGATCCGGCTTTTCATTTCGGGATGAAACTGCCCGGCTACAAACCAGGGATGGTCAGGTAATTCCACTATTTCAACCAGATTCAGTTCCGAATTTATTCCGGATATTTTCAATCCGAATTTTTCCAGCCGCTGCCGATAGCGGTTATTAAACTCCCAGCGGTGGCGGTGCCGTTCAGATATTTTATGGGTTCGATAGGCCGTATAAGCCTTGGATCCGGCGGTGATCTGGCAGTCATAAGCTCCCAAGCGCATGGTACCACCCTTGGCTTTAATAGCCCTCTGGGATTCCATCAGATCGATGACGGGATAGCGCGTCCGGGAGTTAAACTCGGTACTATTAGCTCCGTTTAGACTACAAACGTGGCGGGCAAAATCAATCACCGCACATTGCAGCCCCAGGCAGATACCAAGGAAAGGAACCTGGTTCTCACGGGCAAATTTACTGGTCAGGATTTTACCTTCTGAACCACGGACACCAAATCCCGGCAAAATCAGAATGCCGTTAGCATCGTCAAATATCTGGGCTGCATCTTCATCGGATTTTATATCTTCAGTGCGGATCCATTTCACATTCACTCGGGTATCATTCTCAACGCCAGCATGGATGAATGACTCCAGAACACTTTTATAGGCATCGGGCAATTCGGTATATTTGCCACATAAGGCAATGGTGACCTCGCAATCCGGATTGCGGTAATGACCAATGAATGATTCCAATTCGGAAATATCCATTTTCCGCTTCAACTTCAACCGTTTGGCAATTTTTTCACCAACCTGCTGCCGATGGAATACCAAAGGTACTTCATAAATACTTTTTACTTCGGTCCCTTCGATAACATGGTCCGGGGCGACATTACAGAAGAGCGCAATTTTATCGCGGGTGGAACGGTCTATCAGATATTCCGAGCGGCATAAAATAATATCAGGCGAGAGACCAATCTCGCGTAAACGCATGACCGAATGCTGAGTAGGTTTGGTTTTTAATTCTTCGCTGGCCTTCACATAAGGCACTAAGGTCACATGCACAATTAAATGGTTATGATAACCTACCTCCACCGATAATTGACGAAGAGCCTCCAGAAAAGGTAGACTTTCGATATCACCAACCGTACCGCCCACCTCGCAAATGACCACATCAAAGCGCCTTGGTGTATTAACAGCCTTAATCCTGGCTTTTATCTCGTCCGTGATATGGGGAATAATCTGGATAGTGGCACCCAGGTAATCACCGGCTCGCTCCCGTTCGATTACAGTACTGTAAATCTGGCCCGTGGTAGCGTTGTTATGCTTGGACATATTCACGTCGATAAAGCGTTCATAATGCCCCAGATCCAGGTCGGTTTCGGAACCATCGTCCAACACAAATACTTCGCCATGCTGATAGGGATTCATCGTGCCGGGATCAACATTCAGATACGGGTCAAGCTTAAGAATCGTTACCCGCAAGCCGGAACTCTTCAATAAGTAGCCGATCGAAGCGGCGGCAATTCCCTTACCGAGACCGGAGATAACTCCTCCCAGCACGAAAATATATTTTGTCGGTCTGGTTGGGGTCATTCCTTTATTCCTTCTTAATATTATCTGTCAGTTTACTATTGTACTGGATCATCTGCGGGATCAAATAAGCGATTGTAAAGATAACCGGCACTAGCCGGTTACTGATAACTCCAGTTTATCCAGTATACCGGCTACTTCATCCAAATCCTCGGGTGTATCAACACCGCAGATCACATAATCGGTTAGGATTGCATGAACCAGCAAACCATTATCCAGGGCGCGCAGTTGCTCCAAATGGTGTCGCATTTCACTTTCACTGGGTTTCAACTTGGTGAACTGGATTAAAAAATCTTTTCGGAAAGCATAGATGCCGATATGGCGGTAACAGCCTCCAATAATATTATCAGGCATCTCACGCATGAAGTCCACGGCATGCATTCTATGATCCAGAAATACTTTCACAATGTTAGGATTCAATATATCCCTGGTTGATAAATCCCTACTGACCACCGTAGCCATGTTTACGTTCTTATCGTCGAATACAGCAATCAGAGCATCGATGACAGCCGGTTCCAGCATTGGTTCGTCGGCCTGGATATTCACCACAATATCGGCTTCGATACCCGCCACTGCTTCCGCCACCCGGTCCGTACCTGACTCATGATCGGCGGATGTCATGACAACATTGGCGCCAAAGCGCTTGAGAATTGTCTTTACCTGGTCATCATCAACGGCAATTAGAACATCATCCAGACGAGCTGCTTGCTTGGCACGTTCGTATACATGCATGACCATTGGCTTACCGGCGAGCGAAGCCAGGATTTTACCAGGAAAACGTGTTGAACCGAGGCGGGCGGGAATTACACCGATGTTCATTGCTCAGTATTACCTGGGATCTGATAAATAAAAATCGATTTTCGCCAGTCGCCAATATTCCAATTCGGCCGGTCATGACGCTTGTTTCTAAGTCTACTACCCAAAGATTGTCCTCGTTTTACAATTTCTGTGCCATTGTACCTGTTAACAAGCAAAAATTTATCACAGTGAACGTGATCGTCCAAGGAAAAGGACGCTTAAAATATAAAATAGTGCTTAGTGAATTATTACGATCGACTAATCAATCGTAATGCAGTGACTCAATCGGGTCCAGTTTGGCCGCCCGGTAAGCCGGGTAACTGCCGAAACCAATCCCGATCAGGGAACAGACCAGCAGGCCATAAAAAGCCCAATCCAGCGGGATCACTGCCGGTATATTAAATATCATCGCCACCGCATTACCGCCCGCTACACCTAGGATAACACCAGCTATACCACCAAATTCGCTGAGGAATACGGCTTCCGTCAAAAACTGGGTCAGGATATCCCGGCGATTGGCACCCACGGCTTTACGGATTCCGATTTCCTTAATCCGATCGGAAACAGAGACTAACATGATATTCATGATTCCAATCCCCGCCACCACCAGGGCAATAATACTGATGGCAAAGGCAAACAGCTTCACCCCTCCGGTGAATTGACCAAAAGTATCAATCAATTCATCGTTAGAAGCTACTTCAAAATCGTTGTCATCGCCCGGGGCGACTTTACGAATTGTGCGCATAATTCCTACTACTTCGTCCTGAGTCTTGTCATACAGCTCCACGGATTCGGCCTCGATGGTAATCGACAAGGAAGTCCAACGACTGCTAAACTGGCGTAAATAAGTGGTGATCGGAATCAAAATAAAATCATCCTGGCTCTGGCCAAATAAATTACCCTGTCGTTCGGTGATTCCGATAACGCGGTATTTCAGTCCGTTCACAACAATATATTTCCCCAGGGGATCTTCAAAAGGAAATAACTGATCGACAATATCCATTCCAAGGATCACCACATTGCGGGAGAAATCAACATCCTGTTTGGTCAGATCCCGACCGTCAGCAATATAGGTTTTCAGGCTGCGCAAAGCACCTTCGTCACCCCCATTTACTGCCGCACTTATTTTAGCCTGTTTATCCTTGTATTTGATGCTCTTTCCCCCGGTGCCATCGATCACGCTGACCATGACCGGCAATTGAGCTCGGTCTTTCAGTTCCTCATACTGCCGGTAAGTGATATTCTTACGGTTGCGGTATTTATGCCGGGTATGTCCGCCCATTTGAATAAGCGGGTATTTCTGGATCAGAAAAGTATTGCTGCCAAAGATACTCAAGCCCGAGTTGATTGATGATTACAAAGTACGGATGGCCGTCATTGCACCAATCA
>JABMQW010000223.1 GCA_013203115.1 Fidelibacterota bacterium | reverse complement strand
GTGCCGATGCTCGTGAAAGATCGATCAGCTTTAATCGTTCAGCCGCATATTCTTTTGAAATTAATTTATCCACGGGTATTTCATTAAAGTCAGGATCAGCATAAAATTTTGCTCTATCTTCATAAGCCAGCTTTTTAGCTTCGATTAACAGATGCAGATACTCCTTGCTCCCGAATCCCATATTTTTAATATCAAAATTTTCCAGAATATTCAAGATCTGAAGCGCAGCGATTCCCTGACCGTTCGGTGGCAGCTCCCAGACATCGTATCCGCGGTAGTTTGTTGATACAGGATCGACCCATTCGGAACTATGCACTGCCAGATCAGAAGTCCTTAAAAATCCACCCTGTACAGCCAAAAATGAATCAATCTCTCTGGCAATTGATCCTTTATAAAAAGCGTTGCTTCCTTCTTCTGCAATTGATTTAAACGTATTTGCCAGAGCTGGATTCTTAAATATTTCCCCTTTCGCCGGAGCTTTTCCACCGGGCATAAATATTTCGGCAAATCCCGGTTTATCTTTTAAACTTTGGGCACTGTTTTGCCAATTGTAGGCGATTACTTCGCTAACCGGAAAGCCTGCGCTGGCATAGTGAATTGCTGGTGCCAGTATTTTTTCCATGGGCAAGCTTCCGAAGCGTTTATGAAGTTCAAACCAACCATCAACACAACCTGGAACAGAAATGGGTAATGGCCCGCGAACAGGTATTTTTGTATATCCCATCTCTTTCAACTTTTTCAGTGTTAATGACTTCGGAGATCTGCCACTGGCGTTCAGGCCGTAAAGTTGATTGGTTTCTTCGAACCAGACGATGGCAAATAAATCACCGCCAATGCCGCAACTCATTGGCTCGACGACGGTATTTACCGCATTGGCAGCAATGGCAGCATCAATAGCATTGCCACCTTGTTTTAAAATATCAATGGCAGCTTGAGTGGCCAGCGGTTGACTGGTGCAGGCCATTCCGTTTTGAGCTATGACCTCAGAGCGTGTTGCAAAACTCTTCCCGGTAATTCTATCTTGTGCCATACAAATTGTATTTAAGATGAATAGAACTAAAATGATGCTTTTCATTTAGCCTGCCTTTTTGTGGTTTATATTCCTCAATCTTCATGAACATTCAATCATTAATTCTTGCTGGTTTTTAATCACCTGCGCTTTTTCCCAATTCCAAATTCATAACTTAAAATTCAGCATTCAATAATACCGGTATCCGTATTGAGTGACTTTTCCGGTACCTGCTGGGGGCGTGCTTTCCCAGCCGAGAAAACCCAGCGTAGCGACCGCACCCAGAACGACCATTTTATGACGGTGGGATCATAACCCAGTGCACCCTCGGCCCGCGCCAGCGCGTCCTCAAGCAAGGCATTGTGCAGTGGCTGGTACATAACGGGCCAGGAAAACCGGGCTAAGTCCCTTGTATTCATTTCAAGGGTGTGCATCAGGACGGTCTTGACCGGGGATTCCTCGCTGACTTCGAAGGCGTGGGTTCCATTAAAGCCGGAAGGGCTGAGAAAACGAAATCGGATACTCCTGGCCGGTTGATACTCTTCGATCCGGTACCGGATGGGTCCATGCCCGCCGGTGGCACCCGGTATCAACGGTTGATCAAACCTCATCGCTGGCCATTGGTCATTTGGCCACAAGCGATCCGCTGAGGATGCTAGAGTATCGATCAGTGCGCCAACTTGCTTAGGAGTTGAATCAAAGATCCGCTTATGGGTATTAATCACCTGCATTTTTCGTTACCTGGTTCGAATAAAGATAGCCGGTAATAAACAGGTACGCCAAGACAATTTGAATCGCCAGGGTGGGGATGATTTTGATTAAGCTAACTGTACCGGCTAAAACCAATGTTATTTCAGTAAGGATAAGTCCGGTAATCACGATCAAAGTCAGCAGGGCCACAAAACGGCGTTCAAGGGGATTGTTATACGCCCAGATCAGCAGAATCGTCCAGCCCAGCATCAGCGAAGCGGCATATCCCATGGCGAAGTAATATTGACCGCTGAAAGCGCTGAAGCCCCAGAAAAAATTAGCCAGATACGGGCACAGCATCGGAAGCAGGGCCAACCCATCGGTGATTGCCCCGGCGGCAAACGCTTTTCGGCTGGGTTAATTTTTTTATTCATAAGCTTTATGCACCTGGCAAACGCAGTTAATCAACATTCAACATTCAACATTCAACACTCCAACCTACGTCCTGTTGCTGCGCCCAGGATCTTCGGTCGGCATGCAAAATTCAACATTCAACATTCGATCTGCATCTCATTCGACCAGTCTACAGGCAGTAGAAATGCTGGTTATGATACTTATCTGGCAGATCAAGAATTTCTATTAAAGCTTTTACCATTTAAACTTCAGATAATTTTCACTTTGTTCCCAATCAAGAATTTGTATAAGGCAGTCAACATTTTCTTCTCTTATGAAAAAAACACTATTGGTCTCAAATGATCCTACGCTGAATAAATTCTCATTAAATCCACCACTTTCAGTACTTGTTGTTTCTTCAAAATAATTTGATCCAATTCCAATAAATATTATTCCATAAATACCTTCTTCTTCGGTATCAATTCTAGTCGAAAATTCAGGATCTCCCGGATCAACCCAATAAGTATATTTTGGCGCTGGAGGGATTTCTCCATTACCGGTTTCAACAATTTCACCAGTAGAAGGACTAAACCAGACAGCCGAATCATCCACATAATTAAGATCATCTGTAATTTCAATGACTTTGATATCAGAATTATTCGAATCTGTAGAATTTATATCACATCCGTAAAATGACAATAACCCAATGATTAGGTTAATAATAATTAATGTTCTTACTTTCATTGGTAGACCTTTTCTGGTTTAGTTTTTGGCTGTCAATGAAATCAAATGCTGGCAAGCAGGATTAAATCACTGGCACAAACTTGACTTTTGGCCTGTTGTTTGATTAATAATATCATTTTTTAAAACTCTCAATTTTCAAAATTACTTTTCATAGTAGTGAAGCGCAGCTAATTAGCGCAGGGTGGCTAATTTCCAATCTCCAGTTTTTTACCACCCGTAGCTTCTTGACTATCGCAGCTTTAGCGTGGATAGTTAGCGTAGGGTGGCCAATTATTAATTCCAACCTACGCCGAGGCTTCGGTTGGCAGGCTTAATTGGCCTCATCTGCGAGGCAGTTTTCTTACCCTTTTTCTGATTTTTTTCCGTATTTTTTCAATCGGCAGCGGTGGACCCGTTCTAACCTGTTTTCCATCAATAAATAAAGCATCGGAAATCCCCCAGTCACATAACACCGCTCTATCACAGGTTTGTATTTCCTGGAAATCTACCGCATCACCAAACTCCTGTGCTGCTCGTTTCGCTCTTTCATGAATAATATTCTGCGTTGGACACCAGCCGTTTATGAATGATGTTACCGTTACTTTTCCGGCTGTCTTTTGCGGTCGCTTTTTTTCTTTTATCCAGCGGGGGGGAAGGGCATCCTCGGTAAACGGTTTCCACATTAAAGCTGCCATGCCATTTCTATCTATTTTCTGATAGCCCTGTTTTTTGAACCAGGACGCTTTCATCCAGAAGGGAAGAGCTAATCCCCAGGCTGCCACCCCTTTTTTGTTCATCGCTTTAATATCATTTTCCGCTGCCTGCAGAAGCGCTTTTCCAATGCCCTTTTTCTGGTGATTCCCGACCCCTTTTTTATAGCCATGAACCCAGATGCAATAAATGAAATACAGGTCTTCGCCTTCAATCGAAGAGTATTCAGCCGGTACATATTGGATCATGCCGCAAACTTTTTCTTCTTCCAGTGCAATTTTAACACGGAGTCCTTTATCCTTATTTTTATTGAACCAGACTTCCTTGTGATTTCCCGCTTCTTTCATCTCGTCCGACCAGTCTTCGAGACAGCAGAAATATTGGCTATGATACTTTTCTGTCAAATCAATAATTTCCATCACGATTATTCCATTTTATGATTGCATATTATTTTGCTAATAATGTATTAGGCACGGTCGGGCGATGCTGGAGTGCGGTTGGGATCAGGTGAAGTGACATGTTATACTTTTTTATTTATGTATTGTGTTTTAGTGATTGAATAGTAATGCTCCCCTAAGTAAAACTCACAATCTTTTGGTACTTTGTCCAGTTTTTTTTGGAAAATTAACCCGACTTTCTCCAATACCTTGACAGAAGCAATGTTCTCTGGTTTCACCCCGGCCACTATTTCAGCGATATTTAACAGTTCAAAACCATATTTTAAAACTGCCTTTGCTGCTTCAGTCATATATCCTTTATTCCAGTAAACAGGAGCTAACCCAAAAAATATTTCCATTTTATCAGGAATCGGATCAAAAGGTTGTATTCCGCACCAACCAATGACATCTTTGTTTTCTTTCAGTACAATTGCCAGATTTGTCCCCTTGAATCCAGTTTTGATATTGTTTTTATCCCTTTCTATAAACCATTTAATGATATTTTGTATTTCTTCTGAAGTTGGGACATTTTCCGGAAGATACAAAAAGATTCTGGGATCATTAAGAGCTTTGGAAAACTGTTCTGTGTAATCTGCTTTGAAATTGGTCAACTCTAATCTTTCAGTATTAATCAACATGATTTATAATTTCTTTTTTCAAGTATAACATTCTAAATCACCGGTGCACCTACAATTTCCAATCTCCAGTTTCCAATTTCCAATCTCCTTTCTCCTATTTTTTACGACCCGTAGCTTCTTGACTTTCGTAGCGTTATCGTAGATAGTTAGCG
>JABMQW010000222.1 GCA_013203115.1 Fidelibacterota bacterium | reverse complement strand
AATCAGTATATAGCTGGCGTTGTTTCCCGGCGATTAGTTCATTTCTCAGGACAGCGGATTGAATCTCAATCAGGATGGAATCCACAGTGGCAATTTCCTCGACCCGGATCAAGGCATATCCCCGCGCTGTTTTCAAAGGACCTAAAAGATCACCTGGCTGAGAGTTCAGCAAGGCACCAGTCACATAATTGCTGCGACCGAGGGAAGTAAACGGCCGGTTGAGGGTGCGGGATTCGCCGGTTACAATTTCCAGTTGATCATTATCTGCTTTGATAGCGCTGAAATCACTTCCGGAAATAACCTGAGATTTTATATCAGCAATAAATTGTTGCGCGGCAATCTGCTGCTTTTCACGTTTTAATTCGCGGACAATTGTTTCGCGTATATCATCCAGTGGCTGGGTCCCGGCTGTACTTAGACTATCCAGACTAAAAACTGCAAAATATTGATCATTCTCCAGCGGGTTCGAGCTGGTTTCGATCACCTCATTGAAGGCAAATCGAACGGCGCTGCGAAATTGTCCCAGCCCGGGAATAAATATTGTCTCTTCCTTAAGATTCAGAGCCAATTTAGCCGCGATTTGATGGGTATCTAACGCGGCGCTGAATCCATAATCTTGGGCATCATAACTGAAAAGAGTGGCTGCGCGGCGTAATTCTTCCCGTGTATTTGCGCCCAAATTGATTTTAAATAAAATATGAGCCGCATTGATTTCTTCTTTTCCGTCTTGCTCCCTGCGATCGATAACATGAATCACGTGGTAACCAAAACGGGATAACACCGGCCCGATAATAGAGCCGGTTTCAGCAGCAAATGCAGCATCTGAAAAAGGTTTGACCATTTGTCCTTTTCCGAACCAGCCCAGATTACCACCCCGCCCGGAATCGGGTGTGATGGCATTACTGGGATCTTCGGTATACTTATTTGCCAGATCAGTAAAATCATAGTTAGCTTCAGCCCGCAGTTTAATTGACAGAGCATCTTCATAGGTACGCATTGTATCAGTTGGTGAAGGTGATTTTTCCCAGCTTACATAGCGTAAATGTCGTCGTTCATCCAGATAATAATCATCAATATTATTTTTAAATCTGGCTTCAATTTCTTTCTCAGTAGGCTCAATATCTTCACCGCTAAAACTGGTGTTGACAGCATGCAGCGCAGCAATGGTATAATTGATATTGCGTTTAATAAATTCTTCCTTTATTTCTGTTTGCGTAACGGTTATAGAAGAATTGAAGAACTGCTCGAGTTTAAGATTGGGAATGTAGGTGTTTTTCATATGCTGTTCTATATTAACCCATTCATCGCCCTGGGGATTTAAAACCGCCTGCTGATATTTAGCCGGGTCAAATTGTCCGTCGGTCTGGAAATCAGGCAGACTAGTGAGAAATAACGGTGGATTTTCCAGTAAATGGAAAATCACTTCTTCGTCGGTAGCACTAATATCCAGATCCTTTAAAACAGCGTTGATCAGTACTTCATTAACCATCTGATCCCAAATTGTATTGCGGATGTTGGTGATTTGCTGATCGGTAATTTCTCTGCCTTCATTACGAGCCTGTTCAAGTTCAGCGTTCACCATACGCATGAATTGATCCGGCGGTAGGTTGATACCGTTTACAATACCGATGGCTTTCCGGGGATCGACTTTTCCCATCAATTCATCGATAATATTTGCTCCGCCAACTAAACCGCCGATGCTCATACTCAGCAAAAATAATATTAGTAATGCCCAGAGTACAAAATGCATCCGGTCGCGCATGTGAGTCATCATTCCCATTAGAATATCCTTCGAATGTTAAATAAAATTAACCGGCAAATTTATAGCCTTCTGAATGTCTAAGCAATGAACAAGGATCAATAAATAATAATTCTTTGATTTCCATTTGATCGCGCAATAACTTGCCGGTTAAGATGACTTCATGGTGGATCAATATTATCAGATTAGCGGGTAATGGCAATAGCAATGATCACTTTTAATACTAAACAGTTGCTACACTGTACGGCCTGTCCCCGGTTGGTAGAATTCAGGGAACAAGTTGCCAGGGAAAAAACACGCCGGTTCCTGGACTGGACCTACTGGGGTAAACCGGTACCGGGGTATGGGGATCCGTTGGGGCAATTGTTGATTGTGGGACTGGCGCCTGCCCGGCATGGTGGCAACCGTACCGGCCGTGTTTTTACCGGCGATAAATCAGCTGATTTCCTGATGAAATGCCTGCATAAAACCGGGATCGCCAATCAGTCGAATTCAGATCATCGAAATGATGGTTTGATCCTTAATAATGCTTACATGACGCCAGTGCTGAAATGCGTTCCTCCCCAGGATAAACCAACAGCCCTGGAACTTAAAGAATGTTTTAAATGGTTTCGTTGGGAATTTACCAGCCTGCACAATATTGAATGCATCTTGGCCCTCGGTAAAATTGCCTTCGATACCTGTGTCAAGATCTGGATGGAAGAGTACGATCTCAAAAGGAAGGATTACCGTTTTGGCCATAATTTGGTTTATAGGCTGCCCAAAAAAGTTTATCTGGTGGGGGCCTATCATCCCAGTCCCCGGAATGTGAATACCGGACGCCTGAATGAAGACATGATGAAGGAACTGCTTAACAATGTGAAAGGACTGATCGATTGGAAATAAATAACCGCTTCAGAAATATTTGTTTAATCAGTCTGGCCTGGTTATCTCCGGTATTTGGACAATTACACCAAATTTCGCTCGAAGACATTTTTTTATATGAAATATATGATCCTGTTACCATCGAAAATATTTGCTGGTTAAAAGGTGAAGAAGCATTCCTGTTTGCTTATGATGACACAATTCAAAATGATATCTACTGCTATGATATTCAACGGCAGCAACAGGACCTATTTTATGCGGTAGGCGAATTTGAATATGATGGAGCACAACTTGAAATTGAATCTTTCCAGATCAATTCAATTGGTACTTACTTATTGATTAGAAGTGCAGCGAAACGGATCTGGCGGCATTCCCGAAATGGAACTTATTTTCTGGTTAACCTGTCTGATCGCAACATAATTCCTTTATCCCTTTCGAATACCAGTCTGCGTAATGCTAAATTTTCCCCGGATGGGAGGTCGGTTGCCTATGTGCGCAATAATGATCTGTACTGTTTTAATATCGATAAAGCATGGGAACGACGTTTGACCAAAGACGGATCCGATGATATTATCAATGGCCAGTTTGGGTGGGTCTACGAAGAGGAATTCGAATCAGCGGATGGGTATCGCTGGTCACCGGACAGCAAATTCATCGCTTTCTGGCGCGAAGATCAAACTAAGGTCAAACGATTTACCTTATTCAATGAAATGTTGACCTATCCGACCACCAGATCATTCGGCTATCCGAAAGTGGGGGAGACTAATCCAACCGTGAAAATCGGTGTAGTGCGGATTAAGAACAGAAGGACGCGCTGGATGGAGACTGATCCGGGCTATGAGACCTATATTCCACGAATCAAATGGACGGAACAACCGGGTCAATTAGCCATCATGCGCCTGAACCGTTCCCAGAATAAATTGGAAGTATTGATCGCTGATACCAAGTCCGGTCGCTGCCGGGTTATCCTCACCGACACTGACTCCTGCTGGGTGGCTGTTACCGATGACTGGCGGTTTTTAAAGGACGATAGTTTCTTATGGACTTCGGAATGTTCCGGTTTTAAACATATCTATCATTATTCTCAAAGTGGGGAGCTTATCAGGCAGTTAACCGATGGAAAATGGGAAATAACGGAAATTATCGGCCTGGATGAAATTACTGGTCAGTTATATTTTACCGGTAAAAGGGATTCACCACTGGAACAACAGCTCTATACGGTTTCGCTCAGCGCTGGTGAATTGATACCATTGACCGCAATTCCGGGATATCACAAAATTAATATTTCCGATGAAAGTCATTATTTTTTAGATTATTATTCCAGTACTACCATTCCCGAGGCAGTGCAGATAGTTGATATTTCAGGTAATCGGATCGCATCCTTAATCGATTCGCAGGATAGTTGCTGGGCGGATTTGACCCTGACTTATCCTGAATTCATTACTGTCACTACCAGTGATAACGGTACTGTCCTGAATGGAAAAATAACCTTACCATGGGATTTCAACCCGAATAATAAATACCCGGTAGTAATTTTCGGGTATGGCGGTCCTGGTTCACAGGTAGTCACAGATCGCTGGGGAGGACGTAATTATCTTTGGCATCAGTATCTTTGTCAGCAGGGGTATATCTGCTTTTCCATTGATAATCGTGGTACCGGCGGCAGGGGAAAGGCATTTAAAAATTTGACTTATGGTGATTTGGGTAATTGGCTGATCCACGATCAAATCGAGGGTGTCAAATATTTGCGATCGCTGCCTTATGTTGATGCCGATCGAATCGGCATCTGGGGCTGGAGTGGTGGCGGTTATATGACAGCAATGTGCTTGACCGAGGGCAGTGAGTATTTTCAGGTAGGTGTGGCGGTTGCCCCGGTTACTGATTTCCGATTGTATGATACGATCTGGACTGAACGATATATGGGATTACTTGCTGAAAATGCAGCTGGATATGAAAATGCATCCGTATTCAAGTATACCGACCGGTTTAAAGGTAAGTTATTATTAATTCATGGTACCGGTGATGACAATGTCCATCCGCAAAATTCGCTCCGTCTGGCGGATGCTTTTGTACGAAAGGGAAAATTTCTGGATCAGTATTACTATGCCAACAAGAATCACAGTATCCGGGGCAAACAAACGACTTATAATGTATACAAACGAATCGCTGATTATTTTATTAATAATCTGTAAGAGTAGAAGTTATTT
>JABMQW010000221.1 GCA_013203115.1 Fidelibacterota bacterium | reverse complement strand
TACATGTAATATACAATATTATTAACTATTTATTAATCACTAATCGTCATCTTTTTACCCCCCAACTCTAATCCTCTTGACAGTGCGTTTTCACACAGCCTCTGAATGACGGGGCTACGGAGAAAGAAATCGCGACATTATGGATAGACTCTAATTAATCACCTAAATTCTTCCGCCAGCGATCACGCCAGATCAGGTTCGGGTTGGGTGTATCAAAGCCCAATTCCTCATAAACAGCGGAATGAATCCGCTGCCGCCAGTCATAGTATTTGGGCGATTTCCAGGAGCGGTTGGGATGCACCGCGTTGGTGAGCAGAATTACTATTATATCATTATCAGGATCGATCCACAGTGATGTCCCCGTGAACCCCGTATGCCCGAAGGAATTATCACTGAGATAGACACCACCCGAGGCGCGTCCGCTGGGACTGTCCCATCCCAGACAGCGGGAGCTGCCTGCGACAATATTAGCCGGACTGGTGAATAAGTCTACCGTCCCCGCCTGAAAAATCCTGATCCCATCCAGCTCGCCACCATTAAGTATCATCCGGGCGAAGACTGCCAAATCAGCAACCGTTGAGAAAAGTCCCGCATGACCGGCTACTCCCCCGAGACTGTGAGCATTCTCATCATGTACATAACCATGGACCAATTTTCCTTCCGGATCAATTTCAGTTGGCACGACCCGATACAGGTTTGATTTAGCCGGCAGATAACCGGTGGATAGCATTCCCAGCGGTTGAAATATTTCTTCTGAAATAAAATCGTTCAAAGACTTTTCCGCCAGGCGCTCAATAATTTTGCCCATTAAAATAATCCCAATATCCGAATAAACGGTTTCACGGCCCGGTTTCTGCTCCAGTCCGGTATTATAGATACTATCCAGGCGAGCGTCCACGTCACCTTCAATTTTATAGTACTGCTTAAAAGGCGGTAGTCCGGCCGTGTGGGTCAATAAATGCTTGATCCTGACCTTGGCTTTGTGACGATCTCTCCACCAGTATTTACCGCGAAATTCAGGCAGGTAAGTGATTACTTTCGTATTAAGATCAAGCAGCCCGCGATCATACAGTATCATTGCGGCCGAGGTTGTGGAAATCACTTTAGTAATTGATGCCAGGTCGAAAATATCGGTAGTCCTGACCGGTTTTTCCCCGGCGTAGGTATGAAAACCAAAGGCTTTATGCACTAGGGTTTGACCATTTTGATAGGCCAGCAGCACACCGCCCGGCCAGGCTGAATCGGCTATGGCTGCCTGCATCAAACCAGACAGATACTGATTTTGCGAGCCAAAGGCATTATCCAGTTCCGAACAGGCAAACACCGAATCAAAATATTCCAGATGTTCCGGGAGCGCTGCCGTCCAGTAATCCCAGGAGTGATTACCTGGTTTTTCAACGTATTCGTGATTGATGTCCGCGGAAAGTAATGCTTCATGCAATTGTCGATTATTTTCGATAAAAATATCCTCGGTCCCGCAATCGATCAGTATTTCAATTTGCTGATCGGCAAATTTTGACCCGCGATTAACAATTGAATTACTGTGCCAGCGTTCTGGGAATTCTTCGTACGATCCGATTTTTTCAGCAATTTCCCATTTTTTACTGGAATAAGTCAGGTTTACTCCCCCGCTCATTGACGATACCGCACAATAAGCATCAGGGTTTTGAAGAGCCAGGTATAAGGCGCCATGGCCACCCATGCTTAAACCGGTAATTGCCCGCCCGAATTTAGCTCGGATCGTGCGGTAATTATCATCTATCCAACGCACCAACTCTCGCCCAACATAAGTTGCGTACTGGCTTTCTTTTACTACAGGGCTGTCAAGGTACCAACTGTTTTTATCACCATCCGGACAGATAATAAGCATCTGATGCTGATCGGCGTAGGGACCTAAATCCAGATGGTTGATCCAATCAAAAGGTCCCCCGCCATGACCGTGCAGCAGATAGACGACCGGATAGTGGACTTCCGACTCAACATAACTATCCGGAATAACGGCTATGGCAGTGAGATTGCGATCCATCACATGACTGTAAGTTTGGACGGTGTCAATCGTTGCCGCCTGCAAACCGAATGATATGATAATTGTCCAAATGAGTGGTTTGAAGCGTTTGTGCATCAGATTTACCCTTATTTTACAGCTTTAAATTCGTTCATTTTCAGTTAAAATGGTAACTGACATTATCTCTACTCTGTCTGTAATATCCAACTGCGTTTTTTAACCTAATAAAAGGAATGCAATAGGAATAAAAATGGAAACAGCCCTTATTCTACATCTTCCGGCCAAAGACAGCCAGACACCGGATACCTTTCAACACACCCTCGATTCAATATTTTCACAGACCAATGCTTTACACGCCGTTGTTGCGCTGGCGGGTGAAAATTCAATTGATTTACCGGCTGACTATTCAGACAGTATCCTGGTGCTGCAATCCGAGGGCGAAAATCTTTCATATCAGTTAAATCAAGCCTTAGATGACTTAGATACAGATTATATAATCTACCTTGATAACCAGGCCAATCCGGTTATTCTTAAAAATGCCTGTCTCGATATGTTCTATCTGGCGGCCCATCGTAACCCGGATGCAGGCCTGATCTATGCTGATTACGAGTTACTGGATGGCGATGAACTGAAGGAAATACATCTGTTGAATCATCATAATGGACGACTGCGCGATAACCAAGATTACGGAAAAGTATTTTTCTTCGATCGCGATGCCCTCGATCAGGTGTATGGTTTCGATGAATCATTGGAATATAATACCCTTTATGACATTCGCTTAAAATTAAGTGAAAATTGTAAACTGGTCCGCCTCGCTAATAAATATAACGGTTCATTGTACCGGGTGTTAGCGGCGGGGAAAGAGGCTAATGTATTTGATTATCTGTTAGCTGGAAAAGATGTTCAATTGGAAGCAGAAGCAGTTCTCAGCGAACATCTGAAAAGAACCCACAGTTATTTGGAACCGGGAGCCGAATATCAGTCCCGACTGGAGGAAAAAGATGAAAGCGAGTTAGTTGCTTCGATCATTATTCCGGTCAATAATCGACCGGAGTTTATGGCTCCGGCGATAGCGAGTGTCCAGGACCAAACGGTTAAGGATATTGAAGTAATCATCGTCGTTAATGGTGGTAAAGATGACCCGACAATCCCGGAAGTAAAGCGTTATATGGAAGGCGGTGATTTATTTGCGGCTAAAAAGCCTGCTGTCCAGTTGGTGGTAGTCGATATCAATAACATCGGATTTTGTCTCAATATGGGTGTGCGCTATGCGCGCGGTAAATATTATGTACAGCTTGATTCGGACGATCGCCTGAAACCGGATGCGCTGGAAAAAATAGTCGCTGAATTTGAAAAGGACAATCAGATCGGGATGGTGATCGGTTCTTACGAAGTGTGGGAAAAACAGGATTCCGGGGAGCTGGTTCGTAGGGAAGATATTCCGGTAGTTACCCATGATGAATGGACCGAAGAAAATGGCCGTAATAATCTGCTACGGATCAATGGCGCCGGCGCCCCCCGTTCTATCCCGTTGCAAATAATCAAGTCAATGGGCTATTTCGGTATAAATGATGAGCCTTTTGCCCAAAATTATGGTGAAGATTATGACATGGTATTGCACATTTCGGAGAAGTATAAAATCGGGCGGATTCACGACCCGATTTATGAAGTAATACGCCATTCCGGCGGAACCGACCATAGCATTGACCAGGTTACAATTGACCGCAATGACGAAGCCAAAGACCGGATGCGTCTGAAAGCAATTCAGCGCCGGAAGGACCGCTATAGCATAGACGGAAAACAATTCAAAAACCGCGGAAGATTTATCAGATAAACTCAAGCGTGGATAAAAATATTATTCTGATTGGTCTGGATGGTGGCGCCACTAAAATCAGTGGCTGGACGATTAATGTTGATCCTGGGACGCTGAGTTTCACGCTCGGTGATACAAACGTTCAGAAGGAATATCGTATTTATAAGGCCTATCGGCCTGATTTTCGAGCGGTCGACATTAAGAAGCAGTTGCGGGGTTTTAATTCCGGGATTGTAATTCCAACCGAAACAGAAAAAGTACAGGCTCAGGCTTATACCCAGGCTTGTATTGATGTCCTGAAAGAAATCGCCGCAAAGAATCCGGGCCGACCTGTTTTGGCAGGTCTGGGTATGCCAGGGCTAAAAATGAGCGATCAACGGGGTATTGCCGTTTTGTTGAATGGTCCCCGAATCCCTGACTATTGTCAGACAGTCGAGTCCGCAATTAGTAAACTTGGTATAAAACTGGTTGTACCCTTCCAGCGCATTGGCAGTGATGCTGATTATTGTGGAATAGGCGAGGAATATTCCGTTGCCGGCAGTTTTCGTGGCGTGGCGTCAGCCTACTATCTCGGCGGTGGTACGGGTACTGCGGATGCTCTGAAAATTGACGGGGAGCTGATCCCTTTCGATAAAACCAAAGACTGGCTGGCAAAAAGCTGGGAACTGCAGAATGATATGGGTAAATCACTGGAGCGCTATGCCTCAGCCGGTGGTATTCAATCGATCTACAGCGATTATTCCGGAATTGCAGTCGATGATTTAAATCGCGCTCAAATCTTTCCTGACCTGATTCTGGAACGGGCTGTTGCGGGCGAGCAGGATGCTGTTGAGACCTTCAGGGATATCAGCAAATACCTCGCAAAACTGATCTTTGAAAGGATGCGAACGATTTTTTCCGGTTGGAAACAGGATTTTTCCTTAATGAATCCCAGCCGGGAAGGATTGAGCAGGAATCATCATTTTACCGGGACTTTGTTGGACAGAATCATCTTCGGCCAGCGTCTGGGCGTGTTGCTGGAAGCTTCGAAAAGCACAACCCAACTTTGGCAGCCCTTGTTGGATAATTTAACTGATCTGGTATTCCTCAGCGCTGAAAACCAGACTTTCAAAGATCATTATCTGCGAGACGGTCAGTTCAATCCTGATCTGATAGTAAATACAGCCCTGCGGGAAGCACCGGCAATTGGAGCCGGAATCGACGCTTACCTGTATTATAAGGGTTTGATATAGAGTGCTATTAAGGGGAAAGATTCCATCGCTGGAACCACGAATCCGGGTCGGTATTATCTTACCGGAGGATGAATTAAAAACAGCAACAATTAATTTCCCAAATCCTAAATTTTACGTAGTACGATCATCCTTGTCCCAACCAACTTCCGACACCTTAACCGTTACCATAAATAATGGCGAATTATCCCTGGCCGGACTGGGCGTACACAAAATCAAGATCCAGCGTATAACTGCCACCAATAAATTGGCTCAACCCCTGGTAGTAAATAATGTTCAGGCTGGGCGCGGATTCCATTGGAAAAAAGCGATCGATGTTGCGCTACTCGGTGATCTTGAGATTCAGGTTAAGGATGACAATATTCTGATCGTAAATGAATTGCCTTTGGAACAATACTTGATGTGTGTTGCCACTTCCGAAATGAGCGCAGAGTGCCCTTCCGCCCTGATCGAATCCCAGACGATTGTAGCCCGGGCCTGGATGCTGGCTAATGTTGAGCAAAAACACCGCTCGCTGGGATTCGACGTCTGCAATGACGATTGCTGCCAGCGTTACCATGGAACCGGCAACCTCACGCAACAGGCCATCGCCGGTGCGCAAGCAACTCGCGGACAGGTGATTATGTATGATAACCTAATCTGCGATGCGCGCTACTCCAAATCCTGTGGCGGAATGACGGAGCGCTTTGAGGTAATCTGGGACGGTCCTCCCCTGCCCTATATGCAGAATATTTTTGATGCGTCCAATCATTTTGACTGGCCGGATTTACCATTATCGGAAGAACATAATTTGCGAAAATGGGTTGATGCTATTCCTGATTGTTTCTGCAGTCCAGCGGTTGTACCGGAAGAAATTTTAATTAAATATATTGGCGACGTTGATGAAGAAGGTCAGTACTATCGCTGGCAGTTTGACTATAGTCAGCAAGAAATGACTGCTATGCTGAATAATAAACTGACGATTGAGGCCTCCTGCATTATTAATATTCTACCGTTAGAGCGTGGCGGGTCGGGAAGATTAAACAAAATTAAAATTGAATACTTGGATACTTCCGAAAAAACTAATTTTTTAGAAGTTGATACGGAATATCGTGTCCGGCAAGTTCTTCATCACAGCTTTTTGTACAGCTCAGCTTTTTATATCGAACGCTCCGGATTTGTGGATAAAATCCCCGGGAAATTCACCCTGCGGGGTGCCGGCTGGGGGCATGGCGCCGGATTATGCCAGATCGGCGCCCTGGGCATGGCCTTGAAAGGTTATAAAACTTCTGATATCTTAAATCATTACTATCCGGGCAGCCGCCTCGTAACTCTCTACTCTTGAAAAAGGAATGCATATGAATAAACCATCCGCTTCATCGGCTAAATCCAAAAGGTCCCCCTGGTTCTGGATTCCATCCCTGTACTTTGCGGAAGGTTTGCCATATGCCGTAGTCATGCTCCTTTCGGTTGTCCTGTATAAGCGCATGGGTGTTTCAAACGCTGATATCACCCTGTATACAAGTTGGCTCTACCTGCCCTGGGTGATAAAACCTTTATGGAGTCCCATTGTCGATATTCTCAAGACCAAGCGCTATTGGATTATCATCATGCAGGTGTTGATCGGCGCTGGTCTCGGCGGTGTTGCATTGACTATTCCCATGCCGGGATTTTTTAAGCTGACCCTGGGATTTTTCTGGTTGCTGGCTTTCAGTTCCGCTACCCATGATATTGCCGCTGACGGTTTTTACATGCTTGGATTATCCAAGCACAAGCAGGCTTGGTTCGTAGGTATCCGCAGTACATTTTATCGTATATCAATCATCTTTGTACAGGGCATTTTGATTATGGTTGCCGGTTTTATCGAGAGTACAACCGGTTTGGATACAGTTACGACAACCATTATAACCGCACCTGCGACTCAGGTAAATTCAATAATGAAATCCGATATTATATCAGATTTGGAATTTGCGGAAGATCAAAGAATCATTTGTGAACCGGATACATTGTATATTGCCACCGAACTGCGAAATAAATCTGAAATTGATTCAGTAGTTAATTTTGCCAAACAATGGAATATTGAACAGGGGCAAGCTGCTGAAGAAGTTGTCATCAAGGAAAAAACAGCCCTCTCTTGGTGGGGACAAATTAAGTATTACCTGTTTGGCCAATTAGTAGATAAGCTGGAAGTATTCCTTAAAGCTAATTTTGGAGATAAATTCGGCATTGGGTCAGATCATTCCGGAAATATTGGTATTATCAATGTCAGTTTATCCCAGCAGCCGTCTGAAGATCAGGAAGTTGTCGTCAATTTCGGTCGAGAATCGGGAGATAAAAGTATCTCCTGTATAGAAGGTGATCGGATTGTTTTTAATAGTAGCAATTGGAATATACCCGTGATGGCAGTTATTCAAATCGATTCAAAATTGAAAACTATCTCCGAAGCCCAGTTCAATGCCCGCGCTGGAAATATTCCCCTGGCGTGGCTGATCACCTTTTTCATTATGGCTGGAATGTTCGTGATTTTCTTCAGTTATCATAAAGTGATGCTACCTCATCCCGATCAAGACCTGGAACATCAGAAAACTGATTTTAATCAATTAGTCAGTAATTTTATTCTAACTTTTAAAAAATTCTTTACCAAGGAACGTATTGTTCTATCGATTGCTTTTATCCTGATTTACCGCTTCGGTGAAGCACAATTAGTCAAAATTGCGCCCTTGTTTATGCTGGATGCCTACGAAGCTGGTGGAATGTCTCTGACCACCGGACAGTACGGTTTCATCTATGGAACTCTGGGAGCACTTGCCCTGACACTGGGAGGAATTCTCGGTGGCTTTGTGGCCGCGCGACAGGGTTTGAAATACTGGATTTTGTGGATGGCATTGGCAATGAAATTCCCCGATGTGGTTTATGTATTCCTATCCTATGCACAGCCGGACAGTTTTGCCCTGATCGCCTCATGTGTTGCTGTTGAACAGTTTGGCTATGGTTTCGGTTTTACGGCCTATATGTTGTTCATGATCACAGTAGCTGAAGGCAAGCATAAGACCGCTCACTATGCCCTCTGCACCGGCTTCATGGCTCTTGGCATGATGATACCGGGTATGTTCAGCGGCTGGCTCCAGGAATTGATTGGTTACCAGCATTTCTTCATCTGGGTATTATTCTGCACCATTCCAGGTCTGCTGATGATAAAATTCCTACTGATTGATCCGGAGTTCGGCAAGAAAAAGATTGGCGTAAACAATGATTGATACCCCCAAGCGATTTATCTCCTTAGACGCCTTTCGTGGTCTCACCATTGCACTGATGATCCTGGTTAATACGCCGGGCAGTTGGAGCCATGTTTACGCCCCTCTGCGCCATGCCCCCTGGTCCGGTTGTACGCTGACCGACCTGGTATTCCCGTTCTTCCTGTTCATTGTGGGGGTGGCAATGGCCTTTTCGTTCAGGAAATTTGATTACCAGCTTACCAAACCGGCAGTGAAGAAAATCATTGGGCGGATGATCACTATTTTTGTGATTGGCCTGCTGCTTAACGCCTTCCCATTTATTCGCCAGGATTGGGATTACTCCCATTTTAGAATCATGGGCGTATTGCAGCGGATTGCGCTGGCTTACGGAATTGCCGCGCTCCTTTGCCTCTGGCTACCCCAGAAAAAGCAATGGTATGTCGGCGGTGGAATTCTAATCTTCTACTGGTTGATTATGTGGATCGGCGGTTCCAGTCCCGAGCCTTTCAGCCTGGTAAACAATTTTGCCAACAAATTCGATCTGGCAATCCTGGGCGACAATCATGTTTACCACGGATATCGTGATACTGCAAACAACCGCGTCGCTTTTGACCCGGAAGGACTGTTCAGCACCCTGCCCGCGATTGTGACGGCGATGCTGGGTTATCAGATTGGTAGTCTGATCCAATCGGCAAAGAACCAGAAGGACAATCTGAAACGCTTATTAATTGCCGGTGGCGCTCTGGTTGCTGCTGGTTGGATCTGGGGATTATTTTTCCCGATCAACAAGCCAATCTGGAGCAGTTCCTATGTCCTGTTCACCGGTGGTCTGGCCACCCTGTTTCTGACTCTGTGCATCTGGGTGATCGACATCAAAGGTTATAAAAAGCTGGCCTGGCCCTTCGTTATTTTCGGATCCAATTCGATTTTCGTGTTTGCTGCTTCCGGTCTATGGGTTAAAACTATTGTGCGGATTAAATACACATTAAATGAAGAAACGGTTAACGCCTATACCTACCTGTATAAAACCGTATTCGTTCCGTTGGCCGGAAATCTGCACGGTTCGTTTTTATTCGCATTGACTCAAATTCTGATGTGGTGGCTGATCCTCTACTGGCTGGACCGGAAGAAGATATATATCAAGATTTAATCCGCCTTCGTGGATAACATCACGGACGCTGCCAGCGTCCGTGATGACTATGTCGATAATGCCCGGTTGAAAGACCGGGCATTTTATTTATTATCAGTGGATTCATTTTATGTTCTAAAACCTTACGAAAGTTCAAAACTTTCGCAAGGTTAATATTATCGTAATGGCTGGTGTAGTACTGGCTGGACAGCAGAAAGATAGATTAAAATTCAATCCGCCTTCGCTCAGATGAATCGGAGCTACGGCGGACAAGTAGATACCGTCACGGACGCTTGAGCGTCAGTGACGGTTATCTCTGGGATCAGCTTCAGCTTCCAGGGCATCCAATGGGCTCTGCAGCTTATTTATATCACGGTCCATGACATGGATATAAATTTCAGTCGTCTTGACACTGGCATGACCCATGAGTTCCTGCACGATTCTGATATTGACGCCCTGCTCGAGCAAATGAGTGGCAAAACTGTGGCGGAAGGTATGACAACTGATCCATTTGTCGATTCCTGAGCGCTGTACCGCCGAATGAACGGCTTTCTGAAGTCCGGATTCCAACACATGGTGGCGCCGGACGGCATTGGAGCGCGGATCGCGACTGCGTTTTTTGGACGGGAAAACATACTGCCAGATAAATTCCCGGGTCGCCATAGGATATTTCCTGGTTAGCGACGGAGGCAGATAAACAGCGCCATAACCGCGGGACAGATCATGATCGTGTAAAGCGCGGACCTGTTCAACCTGCATTTTTAACTGCGCTTTCAGGGATTGCGGTAAGAGAGTCGTCCGCTGCTTGCCACCTTTGGCGGTGTAGATGTATATCCGGTTCCGGGAAAAATCCAGATCTTTGGTACACAAACGGACGCATTCCAGCAACCGTAATCCGCCGCCATATAATAACCCGGCCATCAATTGATGTTTACGATGCATGTTCGTAAGGACGGCCTTGACTTCTGTTTTGGTCATTACTACCGGTAGCGGAAGGCGCTTATGAGCTTTGACCGGTTCGATCAGTTCTTTAAGCGGACGATGGAGTACCTTGTCATAGAGGAACAGCAGAGCATTCATAGCCTGGCGCTGGGTTGCGGCAGCAACCTGCTGTCGAGTAGCGAGATCGCTCAAAAAGGCTTCCAATTCCCGCTTACCCAGCGAACCGGGATGGGTCATACCACCGTGGAAACGGATGAATTTTACGATCCAGTTACAATAGGTCTGTTCCGTGCGGTAAGCGTAATGATGGTACCGTAATACCTGGTGTACCTGATCCATGAGTTTCAGGTCCGGATCGGGAGTAAATTGGGCTTGCTTTTTGTCAGTTAATTCCATAATCTCGCTAGTGGGTAATTTTCAATTCCATGCGAACGGAAATAGATTAGTCAAACATGGAAAAAAATAAAAATATTTTCCATATTTACATGATCAATATAGCAATACATAGAAACATTTTCCAGCTATAAGGGTGATATGAGTCAAAATTTTCCACATATTGACAAGTTAGGTGGTGATATGAAAATTGCACAATTCATATTTTACTGTTTAATAATTTGGTCGATAACTATTATGAGTTGTTCTTACAATAATCCATATTTGACCAAGAATTTGCGAAAGCCAGTTTATTTAGATTCCTTGAATATTGCCTACGAAACAAATTATTCAGAAATAATACCTTTGAAACAGTACATGACTTATATTGGTTCTGTTGAAGATTACCATATTATACGTTGGTGGATAAAAATTGATGTAGGTCCTGGTTCGTATTATAATTATGCTATTCCTTATGATCAATTCTCTCCATTGTACCCATTTCAGTACGGTCAGAAAAACTCTACGAATGTCCCAAGTTCACCAATATTTGATGATGATGAGTATGGAAGGCTGAGTCCATTCGGACATGATATATTAAAAATAGATGATCAGAATTCCTGTTGCATAGTCTATTACCGAGAATTATTTCTTTTAAGAAATTCTCAGGATTTAATCTATGGCGGTAGTGTAGAAGACTACCATCTGATTTTTCAAAATAAATCAATTTTTACCGAATTGGAAGGTTGTGAGTGTTATGCAATCTCAATAAATGAATATACTCCACAATATGAATTTAATTTCACAAGTTATGGTGAATGGAAAAACCACGAAAAATCTCCAGTTTTTAATTCACTGAAGGGAAATTAATAGTCGTTAATCACCACCTAACTCGCGCTACTACGGACGCCAGTAGCGTGAAGCGTGAATTCGAATGTTTGGAGTACGAATGAGTGTTAAATTTGAAACAAATTGCGATTCCAAAAGCGCCGCAGAGCTCATCCGTTAGGCATCCATATGAACAATCAGTTTAAAATATTTCACTTAATTATAACTGTGATTTATTGTTTAATAATTCAAATAGGTATCGCACAATCTCGCTTACCAAATGCCCATATTCAACCTATAGATAGTGTTTTCATTAAAGGAGATACATTATTTACCAATGGATATGTAATAATGAAAACGGAAAAATATCTAAAAGAATATGATGAATATATTTGGAATATAATTATAAAAAAAGATGGAAAAATTATTAACACTCTTGAATTCAACTCTTAAGTGCAACTCAAAGAAAGTT
>JABMQW010000220.1 GCA_013203115.1 Fidelibacterota bacterium | reverse complement strand
TGCCTGGTCTTTTTCAATCTTATTCAGGTCCCGTTGATCTTTATAGGTCGTTAAAGCCTCCTGGTAACTGGTGTAATTACTGTCATAAACCAAATATTCCTGGTATGTCAGATAACCGACTCCAGCGGCGGCTGCCAATATAATAAATCCCCGTAGCCAACGGCTGTGGAGCATCTGGCCGCTGCCGGGAATAATCGACGAGGTTAATAATGGTGGCAGTTTAGATCTTTTCCGTAAGAATACTTGCACATCCTGAGTGCTTCTGGATTCAATCTTCAGCGTTCGCTTATAAGTCTTGTAACCGGGTTTTGTTACCGAAACATTATAACGACCACTGGTATTTTTATAGGTAAGATCATTAAGGGTACCCATAAATACGTTATCAATAAATACTTTACTGTTAACAGGATAACCATGGAAAAGGAATCCACCCGAGATCTCTGATAAAGTAACCGCCAATCGTTCGTTTTTCTTTTTGAAAACCAGTGCTTGTTCCTGTGATTCGAAACCGGCTTTCTCGAATTTGAAATTATACTGAAAACCACGGCGCAAATCATTTATATCCAGGGGTGACCGACCGATATTCCGTCCATCGATCGATACGGTTACCTGGGATGGTATTGTCTTGACCTGCAGTTTAATTTTGCCAAAATTATCATCAATTACCGATTTAATAACTTTTTGCAATTTCCAGCCCAGTTCCGACTCAATCTTATCCAGCGGCCCATCGATATGTTCAGAAGTCACTAATTCGGCCCTGGTGGTATTGATGATATTTATATCCAAGGAATATTTCCGGTGGCTGGTGTTAAATACACCTGTGATCGCAATCGGGATATCCAATTGCTTCCCGATATCGGATAGGCAGTTGATTCCATCGCAGGCACTTAATCCGGACTGTGCCAGAAGACTCTCCAGCTCTGGACCGCTCACTACCTCACAGTCCATGGAACGGTATAAATCATCCGTAATAATCGATTGAACCAGACCGAAATCGGTTATCTCAATTTTGTCCATACCCTTAAAGTCAAATAACATAATTGCCAGGTCATCGGCCCGAGCGTTCAAATTAATCAGGATAAATGCCAGAATTATAAGGTAACGTGTATAAACTGACCAGAGATGAGGATACTTAGTAATCCGCCTTCGCGTCCCGCTACGGCGTGACGAGAAGTTGTGGTTTAATTCCCTGCTGCTTCCCGCCTGCGCTCTTCGGGCTTCGGCGGACGGGGCGGCGGAACAATGGGTCCAGGGCTTGCCCTGTGGTTCATACCATTGATTTGAAAACAATTGAATGAATTTTGGAAAGGGAATAAAATGCGACAGAGACTACTAACGACTTTAGGCCGCTGGGCTGGAGAGAAAACCTGGTGGATGCTGCTGGTTATAATCGTGCTGACCGTTGTTTTCGGCGGGTTAACCGGGCAACTTGAAATGACTATGGACATGACCGGGCTATTGCCCAAAGATGACCCTATGGTGGACGAATTCAACTATATTTTTGAAGAGTTCAACGGGGCTTCCACTATTTTTATTGTTGCCCAGGGTGAGATGGACGACATGGTCCGGTTTGCCGAGGAGATGACCCCCAAGATTAAGGACCTTGAATCCTGGATTGAAGTCAACGGCTCGGACAAGGTGAAAAAACAATTGCAAACGGCCCGGGACAAAGTAGCGGCGGGAAAAATCGAAGCTAATGACCAATACATCGAGCGCGTGGAATACACGCAGCCCACCGAATTTATCCGCAATCACGGGTTGATGCTGGTCAAGCCCAAGGATTTGAAAAATACCCGGGAAATTTATGAGAACCCCAACCTGCTACCGTATTTGACCAATCTTAACAATAGTCTGGAAAAAGAATATATCCAGTCCGATGAGAAAATTTCTACTACTCAACGTGAGCGAGCCGCAACCATGTTTTTGGATGGGATCGAAAGCTGGGTTGATCATACTGAATTGGCTTTGTATAGCGACGATTACGATCCGACTAAAGGAGCGTTGGCTGCTGAAGCAGCGGCGATCGGTAACCCCTATCTCATTTCACCGGACCGCTCCCTGTTGTTGATAACGGTTGAGGCGACCTTCAGCATTATGGAGATGGACCATCTTATGCCGATGGTGAACGGCTTGGAAGAAATGGTCAAAAGCGCAGCCGGCAACTACAATATCAAGGCCGGTCTGGCGGGCGCGCTGGTACTGGGCCGCGATGAGATGGTGGCAGGCCTAGAAGATTCCATGTCGCTGACGATTCTTGCAATGATCCTGATTCTGATTCTATTTATTGTCACTTTCCGGATGATCAGTTCACCGGTGATGGCGGTGTTGAACCTGATCATCGGTATCACCTGGGCCATGGGTGTAGCCTGGCTACTGGTCCAAACCCTCAACATGTTCACGGCCATGATGGCGGTAGTATTGGTGGGGCTTGGAATCGATTTCTCGATTCATATTATTTCGGTTTTTTCAGAATTGGTAAATAAAGGTGTTGAACCGAAACAGGCCATTATCGAAACCCTGCAGAAGGTCGGTGGCGGAATCATTACCGGCGGCTTAACGACTGCAGCCGCTTTTCTCACTTTGATGGTTGGGCGCAGCGCCGGGATATCGGAATTTGGCCTGGTTTGTGGAGTTGGATTAATTGTAATAATGATTGCTACCCTGATCGCCATGCCCACCATGCTGATGCTTAGAGAAAAGTACAGACAATTTAAAAAGAACCATTTTTATGGATTAAGTCTATTTGAGTATATCGTGATTGTTATTTTAGGGATATTTCTACCAGTGCATAAAAATAAATATATAACCTGGAGAAATAAAACCTTCCCAATCTTAGGTTTGGTTGAATTTATTTTCATATTTATCGTTAGCTTATTTTCATTTGAGTTAAGTCAAAGATATGTTGTCTGGCGAAACAGTCCTCGCGATGTAGCTTACGCCCGGGTTGGCAAAATCGGTGCCGGAATTCACCGTAAATGGCGTTTCTCACTAATGGCAGGGCTGATTGTCACCCTGTTTTTCGGTTTAATGATGGCCCGGGTCACCTTTGATTACAATTACCTGAACATGGAACCGGAAGGTCTGGAATCGATCGCCCTGAATGATTTGATCATAGAAAAATTCAATTTCTCAGCCGATGCGGCCTTGATGACGGCTACATCACTGGAGCAAAATCATGAATACACCGAGGCGGCCAAGAAAAAATCATCGGTGAGTTATGTGGAGTCGATCTCCGATTACTTGCCGTATGCCGCAGAGCAAGTCAAGCGAAAGCCGGGTGTTCTACAGATCGCTGAAAAGATGGAACAGACTACTGTAACTTCCCGGATTACTGGTGCTCAACAGGCCGGCATTATTGAAGAGCTATACCGTCTGGAAGCCAATGTTATTGAGATGCAGGATATGGCGTTCACCGGCGGCCAGGATATGATAGACCAGAAAGCCACGCGGATCGTTGGTAATCCTGATCAACCGGAGTTGGTTGGTAATCTGACCCGCTTTATTGCCCATATGGAAGAACAGCTGGTACGTTTGGAACGGTTGAGTGAATTCAATCAGGATTTCGGAACCGCTTATCGCAGCTTAGTACTGGATATGGCTGACACAACTACCATCACGCTGGGGATGCTGCCCGCCTCCGTAAAAAGCACCCATATGAGCGACAAGGGTGACCGGTTCCTGCTGACGCTCTACCCCAAGGGTAATATCTGGAGCATTGATTATCTGGAAGTATTTACAAATGATATTCTGGATATTTCGCCCAGCATTGCCGGTACACCGCCCATGTTTTATTACTTGATGAAGATCATTGGGGCTGACGGTCGCCGGGCCGCCCTGCTGACGATTGTGGTGGTAGTGCTGTTCCTGTGGCTTGATTTCAGGTCGTTGAAAAAGGCTTTGCTGGCTATGATCCCGCTCTTTTTCGGTGTCATCTGGATGGTGGGGATGATGGGTCTGACCGGCATGCAGTTGACATTGCTTAATATTATGGCGATTCCCCTGATCATCGGCATCGGTATCGATGATGGCGTACACCTGATTCACCGCTACCATTACGAGGGCAAGGATGCCATATTTACCGTATTCAGTTCTACCGGTAAGGCGATCACTATCACTTCCATGACCACGATGCTGGCTTTCGGATCGCTGGTATTCGCTACTTACCGTGGTTTCGGTAGCCTGGGTTCAGCCCTTTTCCTGGGTGTTGGAACCTGCCTGTTAGCCTCGTTACTGGTGCTACCGGCCTTGTTGGCAGTGACAGAAAAAAAAGAATATAGGTAGATAATTGACCGTAATAACAGGTGAGTGCTTAGGCGTTTACCTGTTATTACAGTTTTTACTCTTACCGTAAGCGTTCTTTTTAAGATCAGTAAGTATTCATTTATGCCAAGACTTTCTGACTTTTTTTGAATGAAAGCAGCCTATTTATAGTTTATGTTAACCCAATTGCTTAAAAAATAGAAAACATCAATATCTGTTTAAGCGCTTGAGCTGCAATTATTGTATGTAAAATCGATGTGATTAATATCACAAAATAACTGTTGACACGAACAGAATTAGTTTCATAGCTTCGTTCGGAAAGGGGATAGGAATCCGAGGTTAAGCATCGTGTTCTATCCATATTACGCTATGGCAGAGATGCAGTTTTTTCTGCCTCAGTATCAATAGAAAATAATTTTCAATAACAACATTTTCTTAATAAATCAAAAAAACAGTGAGGGCGACATGAGACTAAAGTGGTTTCCTGCGGCTTTGGTATTACTAATTACCATCCCACTAATTTTTTGGGCCTGTGAATCGGAAGATTTAGCGGAACCCAATCCGAATATCTACCCTGAAACATTTATTTCTGAAATCAGTCCCGGCGTAACAACGCAGATGGCCTGGTATGGAACGGATGTTGATGGACGGGTAGAAAGATTCGAATATAAATGGGATGATGGTGAATGGGTTGAAACAGCGACTTTATCGGAAACATTTCCGGTTGGCGATGTAACTAATCCATATGCTGATTTTGAATTTGCCAATGTCGATGAACAGCGCACCTTCTATGTAAGGGCGATTGATAATAATGAAGGAACCGATCCTTCCGCGGCCATGGCTACCATGTCCCCGAACACCATTAGACCGGAAACCCAGATTCTGGAAGGACCGGAGTTCGGTAAAACCTATGGACCTGATTTGTACTTCAAATGGTCAGGTGTTGATAAAGATGGTAGCGTTGTGGGATTTGAATACGCGATGGACGATCTAAGTGCATGGACTTACGTCGATATTGTTGATGAAGGTGGATCCCCGGTTGGTGAAAAGATTTTTCTTGGCTTAGGTCCTGGAGGACATATCTTCTATGTCAGATCTGTTGATGAACTGGGAACTGTCGATCAAACACCGGCCCAGGTCGCCTTTATTGTTGCTTCTGGTTACACACCACTGTTAAGCAGTACCAGCCCAATTGTGGATGGTGGTGGCTGGTTCGGTGGTGTTGGCGTGACTTTTTCTTGGGTAGTTGCGGTAGATTATTATGGTGGTCAGCTTCCAAACGGCTTTTCCACTTTTGCTCTTGATGACTCGACTGGTTATGACGATGCTGCCGCCAATATGGCAAATCCCTGGCAGCCCACAACGAGCCTGGCTTTAACTGGCGCTCAGGTCGCCCCGGGTAACCATACTTTCTATGTGAAAGTCAGAGATACCCAGAATTCGGTGTCGAAATTCTCTATCAGTTTCAGCGCCGCTGCCTATGCCCCAACCAAAGGCATTTTAGTGGTTAATGGTGTTCAAGAATCTGACTATGGCGTTGAAATCACCGAAGCTTATGACAGCTCTGCCTATTGGGGTACAACCGATGTTGATTTCTTTGATCTGATGGGATCGGGATCGACACCAAGTGTATCAACCATGCCCACTTCAGCAGCCAATGCTTTAGGTCATGGTCCTTTTGAATACATAGGTGGCGGCTCGGCTGTTACTCCGGATGTATTAAAGGATTATTCCTCTGTTGTTTGGGTAGGAAATAATTATAATGGTGATTTACCGAAGTGGCAACTAAGTCCGATTTACCCCTTCCTACTGGCTGGCGGTAATGTAATTTTAACAAGCCGTTATTTAGATGACTTCCTTACTACCTCGCTGACTGGATACCTGAACGTCAGCTATCGTTCTGATGAAACTGCTACAGTATATCCCCATGCTGTACCGGGTATGATGGACATGGCTCCATTCTCATCTCATCGTGCTGGAGGTCTTTCTGCTACTACGTATTACTCAATGGGTACCTTCACCAATAATGCCGCTATTTCCCACTATAAGGATGACTCGAATCCGCCGGAGGGCTGGTACCACAGCAGTGGCGGAACGGAAACCCTGCTCTTCTACAATGGTACAGACTGGTCTTACAGGAGAATGACCGGCGCCTGGGCGCATCCCAACTTGGTATTGGGTGCAAATGAAGCGCCGACCCTTCCGGTAACTGGCGATGCCACCGAAGGCAATTTTGTCTTTATAACTGGCAGGAATTATGGTTTAAACCGTGTGAGCGCAGCCCACAATTTCGATTTCATCTTGAAGAATTTCTTTGGTGAATAGAGTAGAGCAGAGAACATGAAACCAATTAATAAATATTACGCCAATATTTTGGAGGCTCTAATGTTAAATAAGAGAATCACATTTGTATTTTGCTTCGTGATCTGCCTCGGCTTTCTGATGGTGGGTTGTGAAGACTTCCTGAAGCCAGCGAGCGAGGAAGAGATAGACCCCCGGGCGGCTATCGCATTAAATACTGTCATTACCGAAGGCCCGGCCGATGGAGCGGATTTGTTGTTCTACTCCTCCCCAACAATCAAGTGGAAAGGTGAGATCTATCCTGGCTACGTGGCCGGTTTTAATTGGACCATGCTTTTAGATGGCGCCGATTATGTCCATGCCAGCGGGACCATGGAGATGATTAAATCCTTTCCCAATCTCGAAGAGGGAGATTACACCTTTACGGTTGCTGCTATAGACGATAAGGACACCGTGGATGCCACACCGGCCACAATTGAATTCACTATTCTGGCAACGGATGTCAGTGCGGCCGTGATACGGTTTACCAAAAGCCCCACTGATGGGTCCTACCGGGCTCCGGGGAATTCAGTTTTCTTTGAGTGGACCGCCAGTGATCCATCCACCTTTGGTTCTATTGCGAGTTACAGTTATCGCCTGGATGGTACCGGCGCCAGTGCTACCAGTTGGAGTAGCGCCGATATTAATGTGACCAGCGCTGCGATTACCGATCTGCAGCTTGGCGTCTATTCGTTTGAGGTGAAAGCAGTAGACAATTCCGGTACTGAAGCCGTTAGCAGCATTGATTTTGTAGTCAAAGCTCCTTCGATACTGGTTGTCGATGACTATGTACCGGCCACCAGCAATGCCTTTTTTGATGAAATTGCCACTGACGCTATTGTAGCCACAATATTGCGCGATTGGTCCTGGGAAGAATGGGACGTCAGCGAAATAGGCGCTACGCCGACACTCGCTGAGCTATCTGGCTTTACATCAATTATGTGGTATGTTGATGGCGGCCCCTACTCCTTCTATTATTATGCCGGTGGCGATGTTGAGAACCCATTGGACGACTTTCTGGATGGTGGTGGTAACCTGTGGCTGATTGGTGATGAGATTCTGTATTTCACCGAAGCTGCCGATACGGCCGCTTTTGACGCTGGTCATTTTATGCGCGATTATATGCACTTGACTGGCGGTGGCGATGCCAGTGATGTGTTTACCGGTCTGGTGTCTTTGGATGTCACCGGTTTCACCGAAATTGGTCTTCCCGGTCTGGCGACCGGAACCGGTTGGCCCGATGAGTTCGTGCCGGCAACTGATGCCGGAGTCACCGTAGTCTATGATCTCGGTGGCGCCGCAGCCGGAACCACGACCGGTGTGCTGTTTGAGAGCACAACCTATAACACCCTATTCTGGGGCGTACCCTTTGCTTTTGAAGCGACTAATCATAACCATTTAACCCTGGCTCCCGACGATATGTATCCGGTTGTGAATCATGTCCTGGGAACAGTTTTTGGCGAATGAGATCCAAATTCACGAAAGTGAGGAGAATTTAAAATGAAAAAGTTTAAATGGACTAAAGGCCTGTTTATAGTGCTGGTTTTTGCAATGATAGGGAGTTCCTTGTTTGCGGTTACAACCGGTAAAATAACAGGTATCGTTAAAGATGCAGCCGACGGAGAGCCATTGGCCGGCATTAACGTACTACTGCAAAATACTATGCTGGGGGCTGCCACGGATGAGGATGGAAGGTATTTTATCCTGAATGTGCCCGTCGGAACATATAGTATCAGGGCAACCGCCATTGGCTATAAGGCAATGACCGTAAACGGCGTGTTTGTCACAATTGACCATACTACGACTATTAATGTCGATATGGAATCAACCGTACTTGAAGGGGAAGAAATAACGGTTACGGCTGAACGCAAATTGATTCAGTTGGATAATACCGCTACTAAAACCTTTATTTCCGGTGCCGATATTACTTCGGTTCCTTCCGGGTCGTTTACCGATTTGGTTTCGCTGGAAGCCGGTGCGGTAGGTGGTAATGTTCGTGGTGGTCGTGCCAGTGGTACGATATACTATATTGATGGTGTCAGTCTGCGTAATCCCTTCACCGGTTATGCCGGGCAAACCACCGGTTTCTCTGCCGGTCCCAATACCGATGTCAGTTTAAACGTGGATTTACCGGAATTTGCTTTCGACGAGGTTGAGATGCTGACCGGTGGTTACTCACCTGAATTTGGAAACGCCCAGGACGCCGTTATTAATATCGCCACCCTGGAAGGTCGATCAAAACATACCGGGCGCCTGAGAATTACCGATGAGGGATCCTTCCTGACCGGCCTCCAGTCGATTGATGAAAAAGAGTGGTACATCGATGCAAAATATGTTGATAATACCGGTCTGAGCCATACCGGCCTGATCCTGGCGCCGGATGATAGTCTTACGGACAGTTATGGTGTCAAGGTAGCCGTCAAGGGCGGCCGGTTGATGATGGATGGTACTGAGTATGATGCGGCCGGAATCGACCAGATCCACAAGGACAGTGAACTTAGTTTTGTAAAAGGCAGACGGGCCTATACCAATAGTACACCGATCTGGACCGATGAACGCGGTGCCTACAAGAGCAGGAAATATTCATTTAATATGGCAGGTCCGCTTATGGCTGGCGCTCATTATGCCATATCAGGTGAATATCTTGATCGTTCACAGGGATTATACGAAAATCAGTCGCGTAATAATTTCAATATTTTGGCGAAACTCACTTACAATATGAGCAGCAAGACAAAATTGAACTTGAGCGTTTTATCGTCAAAACAGGAATACGGTATTTATAATTATAACTACGCCAAATTTGACGGTGGGTATTTACCGAGTTATGGTCCCCTTTATTCAACTCTGGATATGTTACCGGACCGATTTAAAAACAGCTTACTATTGACCGGTGTTTTAACCCATAGTCTCAGTGCCAATTCATATCTGACCGTAACTTTCGGTAGCTATAATTCCGAATATGAATCGAAGCGTAAGGATTACGATGATCGTGATGGTGACGGTGACCGTGATGAATACCTGATCTACAAGAAGATCGATGTTAAGAGCGGAAACCCGGATAGTGTTGATTATAAAGTAGAAAAAGAGTATCGCTACACCACCGAAGGTGGCGACCTGGTTTACATCTGGACGCAGAATCCCACCAAACTGGATTCCAACCATGCCAATTACGATGCTGCCTATGCCGGTGAATGGAAGATCGGAAATGAGGATCTAATGGCCGGCAATGATACCTGGACCGAAGCTAATCCCGTAGGCTGGAAAGAGATCTGGCACGCGGAATATGATTTGAACACTGAAACCTGGAGTTGGACTTCACAATGGTTGTTTGTAAATGGTGATAACGAGCGTGAGGAATTGGGCGTTGCACATGATGATCTGGACGAGAAAATCTTCCAGATTACCGATTCCTGGTTCGGGGCTTATGGCGATGCTTATGCCTATTCCAATATGAAATCAACGGTTAATACGATGAAGGTCGATTATTCCAGCCAGATTCATCCGGTGCACTTTATCCAGGCTGGTGCCGAAATGCAGTTGTACAGTCTGGATGTAATTAATCTGCGAGCCTTTTCGATCTCGAATTTCTATCTCGATGAATATGACGTGACACCCACCGAATGGGGTCTGTATTTCCGTGATAAAATCGAGATGGGTGGCTTGATCGTCAATGCCGGTCTCCGCTTTGATTCCTATAATCTGGGCGATAATGTTGTTTACTCAGGCGTTGCCTATGATCCGACCAAATTCCCGGTTGACGAAACCGGAGAGGTTGTAGATCCGAAGAACTGGAAAGATGATATCGGTGCCAAGATCTATATCAGCCCACGGCTCGGTATCTCCCATCCGATCACAGATCGTGATGTGCTCCATTTCAGTTATAACCATTTCCTGCAGCGACCGGATTGGCGCTATTTCTACGAAAACCTGGGTTACAGTACGGCAGGTGCCTATGAAGAGATTGGCAACCCGGAACTGGAACCACAGCGGACGATAT
>JABMQW010000219.1 GCA_013203115.1 Fidelibacterota bacterium | reverse complement strand
CTGCCAGTCATTATCTTTCACCTCCTGAGTGAGTTTTGTTGTTTTTTTAACTATCAATAATTTAACTTACTTAGGAGGTACTTTTATACAGCAATGTCGGAATTAAGGCTCATGTATGCCATATTCTAGGAGCGAAAAAGAAAAAAGCAATGTTGCAGTGACAGCAAGAATGGTTTGAATTTCATTAAGATCAAAGAAATTGTGCTATTTTTAACACAGTGGTAACTTCCCGCCTGCCGTTTGGTTCACCTCCGCCTGATTCTATCTGTTTTAACAGATCAAGGATAATCTGGTAAATGCAATTGCGACTGAAAAATCTAATTTTTCCTTTAAACAAAAAAATATCCCGTCAGGTTTTAGTGTTGGCTCTGCCGGTTATCCTGAGCAATCTCAGCCGCGTTTTTATGAGTTTGACCGATATGGCGATGGTTGGTAGGCTGGGTGCGCCCGCTCTGGCAGCGGTCGGTATGGGTAGTATGGTCGTCTGGACAATTCTCAGCATGGGGATCAGCCTGCGCACCGCCGTGCAGACAGTTGCAGCCCGGCGCCTAGGCCAGCAGCGGAGGCTGGAATGTGGTACGGCTCTGCACAATGGATTGTTGATGGCTATGATCAGCGGTCTGCCCCTCTCGCTGATTGGCTATGCATTGTCCGGCCGACTGGCCCCGATTCTGCTGTCCGATCCGGCGGTGATTCCATTGTGTGCGGATTATATGTCTTTGGCCTTTATCAGCGTTTTCTTTATTAGCCTTGGATTTGCCTTTCAGGGCTTTTACACCGGTGTTGAAAAAACCCGTATCCATATGAATGTTACTATTGTCGCCAATGCGTTAAATATATATCTCAATGCCGGATTGATTTATGGCAGCAATGGCGTAGCTGGTTTTTTTGATTCGCTATGGGGTGGGAGCTTATCATGGGTCGGGCTGGCTTGGGCTTGGCTACCTTTTCCCGCCTTGGGTGTTAAGGGTGCCGCTGCCGCGACCTTACTGGCGTCAATCTGGTTGCTGATCCATTATCTACTGTACCTGATTGTGCCGGAAATCAGGAAACGCTACCAGGTTCATCGCTTTCGACTCGACTGGCAGATGATGCACCGGCAGATTTCTCTGGCCCTGCCCCTGGCCACACAGGAACTGCTGGTGATGGGTAGCTTTGTAATGTTTTTTAAAATAGTGGGTATGATAGGAACGGCCGAGTTGGCAGCGACGGAAGTAGTCTTCAGTATAATGGGCGCCTCATTTATGCCGGCTGCCGGAGTGGGGCAGGCTTGTGCGACCATGGTCGGTAAATTTCTTGGTGAACGGCGTCCCGAGATGTCGGAAATCAGTATTGTGGAAAGCGTACGCTGGTCGCTGATAATAATGGGAACGATGGGGATCATCTTTTTTATTTTCCCTGACCGGATATTACCGCTCTTTACTAATGACCCCGCAGTTATTAAAGCAGGTATTGTTGGGTTGCGCGTTCTGGCATTTGCCCAATTTGCAGATGCGGTTGGAATTACGTTATGGTTTGCCCTGACCGGGGCTGGAAACACCATCTTTCCTGCCGTTGTTGATGTTTTAATTGCCTGGTGCCTCTTCCTCCCCGTCAGCTACTTTACTGGAATCGTTTTTGGTCTTGGTTTCTTTGGTCCGTGGTTTACCTTTGCAATTTATATCCTGCTTTTTGCCAGCCTGATGACCTGGAAAATTTTGCAGGGTGAATGGAAATCAATCGCAGTATAGAAGTTTATCCCCCCAGATTAAACAATCTATAGATGAGTTAAATAATGATATAGTATTTTGTTAATAAAATTGGACAGGCAAGTTCGCGAATTGGTAAATTTATAGTCTTAATAAATCACAGGAATTGATATTATGAAAAGAAAAACGGTAATGATCGACGGGAATGAAGCAGCGGCCTACATTGCCCATAAAACGAATGAAGTCTGCGCAATTTACCCCATTACACCGTCCTCCTCAATGGGTGAATGGGCCGACACCTGGTCGGCTGTTGGTCAAAAGAATATCTGGGGAACCGTTCCTGATATTGTAGAGATGCAAAGCGAGGGAGGCGCGGCTGGCGCGGTTCACGGTGCCCTGCAGGCCGGTGCACTGACTTCGACATTTACAGCATCGCAGGGTTTATTGCTGATGATCCCAAATATGTTCAAGATTGCCGGCGAATTGACTCCCACTGTTTTTCATGTTTCCGCCCGGACGGTTGCCACCCACGCCCTGTCAATTTTTGGTGACCATTCTGATGTGATGACTGCCCGCTCGACCGGCTTTGCCTTTTTGGCTTCCAGCAATGTTCAGGAAGTAATGGATATGGCTCTGATTGCACAGGCGGCGACACTGGAAGCCCGGGTGCCATTCGTACATTTTTTCGATGGATTTCGCACTTCCAGCGAAGTTCAGAAAATCACCCAGTTGACCGACAATGAAATCAAAGCCGTGATCGACGATGAGCTGGTTTTTGCTCATCGTCAGCGCAGGCTTAATCCCAACCAGCCGGTGCTCAGGGGAACTGCTCAGAACCCGGATGTATTTTTCCAGGCGCGGGAAGCCTGTAATCCATATTATCTGGCAACCCCCGGTATTGTCCAAAAAACAATGGATAAATTTGCGAAGGTGGTCGGCCGAAAGTATAACCTTTTTGATTATGTTGGTGATCCGGAAGCGGAGAAAGTGCTTATCGTAATGGCTTCCGGTGCCGATACGGTCGATGAAACGGTTGAATTTTTCATTAACCAGGGCGAAAAAGTCGGCGCGGTAATCATACGCTTGTATCGTCCTTTCTCAATTGAACATTTTATTGATTCACTGCCGGTGACGGTTAAGAAAATAGCCGTACTGGATCGCACAAAAGAACCGGGCGCAATTGGTGAACCAATGTACCAGGATGTAGTCACAGCCCTAACGGAGCAGCCTGACCGATTTAGTGTAATGCCTAAAGTTGTGGGTGGTCGTTATGGTCTGTCATCCAAGGAATTCACCCCGGCCATGGTCAAGGGTATCTTAGATGAACTGGATAAGGAAAAACCGAAAAATCATTTTACGGTAGGAATCAATGACGATGTTACCAATACCAGTATTGATTACGATCATGCTTTTTCGATCCACGGTGAAGATGTTTTCCGTGGCATGTTTTATGGTCTCGGTGCTGATGGTACCGTAGGGGCTAATAAGAATTCGATTAAAATTATCGGTGATGGTACTGATAATTTTGCCCAGGGCTATTTTGTTTATGATTCTAAAAAATCCGGTAGTATGACCATCTCCCACCTACGCTTTGGATCAGATAAAATCAAATCACCATATCTGATCGGAAGCGCCAATTTCGTGGCCTGTCACCAGTTTGTGTTTTTGGAGATCTACGATGTACTGAAATCGGCCGATCCGGGCGCCACCTTCTTATTGAATAGCCCTTATCCGGTTGATGAAGTGTGGGACCATCTGCCTGGCCGGGTCCGGAAGCAAATCATTGCTAAAAAACTGAAATTTTATGTGATCGACGCTCTTAATGTTGCCAAAGTGACAGGAATGGGTGTTAGGATCAATACCATCATGCAAACCTGCTTCTTTGCTATTTCAGGTGTTTTACCGAAGGATGAAGCAATCAATAAAATAAAAGAGGCGATCAAGAAGACCTACGGCAAAAAAGGTGAAGAAATTGTACAGAAGAACTTCAAAGCCGTCGATGAGACGGTTAATAATCTCCATCAGGTTAAATATCTGAGCGCTGGGAAAGGTGCTGGCAACGGCGCCGGGATTGTCTCTGATAAGGCGCCCGAATTCGTTAAACAGGTTACTGCTAAAATCATGTCCGGCCAGGGTGATGAATTACCGGTCAGCGCCTTTACAGCCGATGGAACCTGGCCAACGGCCACAACGCAGTGGGAAAAACGCAATATAGCATCAGAGGTTCCGGCCTGGGAGCCTGATATCTGTATTCAATGTAATAAATGTGCCCTGGTCTGTCCCCACGGTGTTATCCGCATGAAGGTCTATGATAAAGCTCTGCTGGAAAATGCACCGGAAACATTTAAATCTACTAAACCCCGTGGACGTGATTGGGAGCCCAACGAGGTTTATACCTTGCAGGTGGCCGCAGAAGATTGCACGGGCTGTGCTCTGTGCATAGAGGCTTGCCCGGTCAAGGATAAAACCGATACGAAATGTAAGGCAATCAACATGGTTGATCAATTATCCCTGCGTGAGCCCGAACGTGCTAACTGGGATTTTTTCCTGAGTTTGCCGGAAGTTGACCGGGGTCGCGTTAAACAGAATACGGTGAAAGGCTCACAGATGTTGCAACCCCTTTTTGAATTTTCCGGGGCCTGTGCCGCCTGCGGTGAGACACCCTATGTTAAATTAGTATCACAATTATTTGGCGACCGGATGATTGTTGCCAATGCTACCGGTTGTTCGTCAATTTATGGTGGTAATCTGCCTACGACGCCCTGGGCTAAGAATGCCGAAGGCCGCGGGCCGACCTGGTCGAATTCGTTGTTTGAGGATAATGCCGAATTTGGTTTCGGTTACCGTTTGACGATTGATCGCCAAATTCAATTTGCTCAGGAGCTAGTTCGGAAATTGACCGGTGATATTGGTGCTGAATTAGCCGTTGCGATTCTCAATGCCGACCAGAGCGAAGAAGCCGGTATTTTTGAACAGCGTGACCGGGTGGCAGAGTTGTTTGAAAAACTGGAACGCTTAGATTCTCCTGCCGCTAAACAATTACGGACAATTGCCGATAATCTGGTCAAGAAAAGCGTCTGGATCATGGGTGGCGATGGCTGGGCTTATGATATTGGTTTCGGTGGCCTTGACCATGTGCTGGCCTCCGGCCGGAATGTGAATATCCTGGTGCTGGACACGGAAGTATATTCCAATACAGGTGGACAGGCCTCTAAAGCCACTCCACTGGGTTCGGTGGCTAAATTTGCCGCTGCCGGCAAATCGTCGAATAAGAAAGATCTGGGTATGATGGCAATGAATTATGGTAATGTGTATGTGGCTCAAGTAGCTATGGGTGCCAGCGATGCCCAGACCGTAAGAGCCTTCATGGAGGCGGAATCATATAATGGACCATCACTTATAATTGCCTACAGCCACTGCATTGCTCATGGTATTAATATGGTTCTTGGAATGAACCAGCAGAAACTGGCCGTAGATAGTGGTCACTGGATACTGTATCGTTACGATCCGCGCCTGGCCGACGAAGGTAAAAACCAGCTTAAGCTTGATTCGAAAAAACCGACTATCGACTTGAAAGACTATATCTATAATGAAACCCGTTATAAGATGCTTACTAAGAGTATGCCTGACCGGGCGGAAAAACTGCTGGGGGAAGCGCAGAAGGCGGCAGTGAAACGCTATGAAACCTATTATCAACTGGCGAACGCACCTGCGAAAGCCGGAGATTAAAGGAGTTTGAGATGAACTTAGATACATCTTACTTAGGATTTAATCTGAAAAACCCGGTAGTACCGTCAGCCTCCCCACTATCCCGGGATGTTGATACGGTTAAAAAACTGGAGGATGCCGGCGCTTCCGCGATCGTGATGTATTCACTTTTCGAAGAACAGATCCGCCATGAGGTTGAGGAAATCGACTTTTTTATGGATCAGGGCACCGATAGTTTTGCCGAGTCACAGTCGTTTTTTCCCGGTGGGCATGATTTTATCCGGGGGCCGGAAGCCTATCTCAAACAGATCCGTGCCCTGAAGGAAGCCGTTGATATTCCGATAATCGCCAGCCTGAATGGCAGCACTTCCGGTGGTTGGATCGACTATGCCCGGCGGATTCAGGAAGCCGGTGCCGATGCGCTGGAGTTGAACATTTATAATCCGCCATCCAAGGTTGAGGAAACCAGCACTTTGATTGAGGACAATATCGTAAATATCCTTAGGCAGGTTAAAGTGCAGGTAACAATTCCTGTATCAATGAAACTGGGACATTATTTTAGCGCCCTGCCGGCTCTGGCCAAGCGGCTGGAAGAAACTGGTGTTGATGCCCTGGCGCTGTTTAACCGTTTTTATCAGCCTGATATTGACCTGGAAAAATTGGAGGTGGTTCCCAGTGTTCATCTTAGTACCCCCGATAACCTGCGGATGCCGCTGCGCTGGATGGCCGTTCTATCGACACTACTAAAAGTGGATTTGGGTGCTACCACCGGCGTTCATTCAGGACAGGATGTAATCAAATTGATGATGGCTGGCGCCGATGTGGCTTTTACCTGCTCCTCCCTGCTGAAATTCGGTCCCGAACACGTAAAAACTATTTTGAATGAAATGGAAACTTGGATGGAAGAACACGAATATGAAAGCGTGGAACAGATGAAGGGCAGCATGAGCATGAAAAATGTATCCGATCCGGAAGCGTTCATGCGGTCGAACTACATGAAAGTACTCAGCAAATATAAATAGTTCATCAGCTATAGAATTTACTTTGTGGGATAAAAGCCCCGGTCGATAAAGCTGGGGCTTTTCTATTTCTGGATACTGGTAACGGAATTGTAATAACCGATAACTTCGTGGTGACAACACATGTCTTGTCACCACACACTACACATAATATTCCATTTTGTGATATGATTCTTGGAATCGAAAAACCGTTGAAACGGTTCGGTTATAATATCTCACATTAACCCACGGTTAAAACCGTGGGCTGGAACAGACCAAAATCTTTTTACCCATAATTTCTAATTTTAGAAATTGGAATTAGAATTGCCTTAAACGATTTTATCTGTTTATAGTGATACCATTCTTGCTGGTTACACCGCTTTGCGGTGTAACCTAATATTTTCATATGTTGTAATACCGAGCGATGCGACAAAAATCGACAAAAACCACCAGTTTGGAGGAAAATTCCACACAAGTATTTGCTGATAAACATTGCCTTCTCCATTTCACCGCTCCAACCTCCCAGCTCTACGCTGAAACCTGTTGCCCCGCGCCTCGGACTCCCGTTATTTTCACCCACCATGGCAGGTATTTCATTAAAGGATAGGTTCGGAGTCGGACCAACGGGTATTATGATGACGCTGCTGGTCTGGTCTGGGTTTTACTACGGTGGACGAGCACTTGGCTTGCCGCCCATGTCAATCCATCCGGTATTACGTTTTATCTTACTTTTAATGTTTCTGATCGATGCCGCCTATCTGGTGATTGGTGGTCTTTACACTCTGGCTAAAAACAACTGGGGGCAAAAACTGATTACCACCGGTCCCTTTCTGTTTGTAAGACACCCACTGTACAGCGCGCTGATTTATTCTGCAACTGGCGCACTGGCCTTGAGCTTATATTCATGGAGCCTGCTGGTAGCAGCTGTGCCTTTGTCATTTTATTGGAGCTGGCTGGTAACTAAGGAAGAACGTTTTCTTAAAGAAGTTTTTGGCGAAGAATATGAACGGTATTGTGCCTCTACCGGACAGTTTTTTCCGTCTTTTAAAAATATTGAAGATAAATTTTCCTGATATTCAATAAGATGAAAACATAGGTGTAAATTTATCCGTGAGAAATACAGAATAATTTCTGATGTAAAAACCGCAAAATAATAAGATTAATCAAGAAATTATTCACATTATTTATAAACTTAACAACTAGGCTGCCAAATGAAAAATAAGAAGCCCAACAAGGCTTTTAAGTTTATCAAATCTTCCGGTGGAATCGATGAATATCGCTTGAGGTCTAACGGTTTAACGATTTTGTTGATGGAAGACCATTCCACGCCGGTGGTTACTTTTATGATTACCTATCATGTTGGGTCCCGCAATGAAGCTATCGGCCACACCGGCGCTACCCATATTCTGGAACATATGATGTTTAAAGGTTCTCAGAACTATAACCGCGAAAAAGGAACCCGCGCGGCCGAAGTTCTCCAGAATCTGGGCGCTCAAATCAATGCTACAACCTGGATGGATCGCACCAATTATTTTGAACTGCTCCCCAGCGAACACTTGGAAGAAGGCATTAAAGTAGAAGCCGATCGCATGCGGAATGCACTGCTGCAAGATGACGATCACCAAGCAGAGATGGAAGTAGTTAGAAATGAATTCGAGCGAGGAGAAAATGAACCTTTCACCGCTCTAGATAAAAATATCTGGGCCACCGCTTTTCAAGCTCACCCCTATCACCATCCCACCATTGGATGGCTCCCGGATATTGAAAACGTACCAATCGAAAAACTGAGGCAGTTCTACGATACTTATTACTGGCCGAATAACGCCACAGCCACCATCAT
>JABMQW010000218.1 GCA_013203115.1 Fidelibacterota bacterium | reverse complement strand
GTAACGGCCATTCGGTCGCGGAAATAGTCATCATCCGGCAAAGCTACGGCTTCCGGCAATTGCGGAATTACTTGGCGCAGGATATTTTGACCGATGACGGATTCCTCCAGAATCTGCCCCAACCGGAAATAGCCTTCCAGATTGGGATGCAGGTGTTCCAGCATCAGATCTTTGCCAATCAATCCATTGACGGCGTGTTGTTCCAGGGCGACTTCCATTTCACAAAGAAAGGTACCGGGCCGGTTAGCAACTGATCTGATCACATCATTGAACTCATCGGTGGCCCGGAAGCGTAGTCCGTCCAGATCACGGGCGCGGCGATAATACCGGGCGGCTATCCGGTATTGCTCCTGAAGTTCCGCACAGCGGCCGGCATAGAAATGCAGCAAAGCGTAATCGGGATCGATTACGATCATCTTTTTTAGTGTATCAAGGGCACTGCTATAGCTTACAGCCAGCATCAGTTGTTTAACACGCTGCCAGCGGAGAGCAAAACCACTGGTGTCAGCAGCGGGCGAGTGGATTGAGACAAACGGTTTCTGGTCCCGCAGGTTGGAGACGAGCGTCGTTAAAAGCACGGGTACATTTCGGTCGTTTGCCCAGCGGGCGATATCCCTGAGATTGGCTTCAAAAATGGTTTTTGTAGCGTGGTACAGAGGACTGTCCAGTGCGATTGATTTTTCTTCTGCCATACGGGCCATCAGGGTCCCCTGACCGGCATGGGTATCAGTTTCCTGATTCGGTTTTACCCAGCGGGTGAGGGACTGAATGGCCTGATAGATTTTAAGCCGTTTGAGCCGGAGGTAGGCCAAAGTCAGGGGGCGGTTGGTACCAAATAAAGAGGCCTGGGCGGAAGCTGATCCCAGGGCGCCGTAGAATTCATTATGTCCGGCATAAACGATGATCAGGTCCGGATTGTAGCACAGGCATTCTCTGGCGAAATCGCGGACGGTGTAGCTGTTGATCGCCGTCATTCCAAGGTTCAATACTTCTATTTGATAGTCCGGATAGGCCAATTGCAGACGCTGTTCCAGGAATGCGGAAAATGTACCGGAATAAATATAAGGATACCCGGCAGCGGTTGATCCTCCCAGAGTGAATATTCTGATCGTTTGGGCTGGTTTGCGGGCGATAAATACTTCCTGGGTGCCGAGTGAACCATATCCGGATCCGCTGAAATAAAATTTCCCGATTTCCTGATTAGTTGTTAGATGACCAGCTTTGTATTGGTAAGGCTGAAAGATTTGTCCATAGCCGGCATTGAAACCGGCCAAACGTAAAATAATTTCAATACTAAAGATTAATAGAAAGGGTAGCAGTATCAGTAATAGGCGGAAAAATAAGGCTACTCTTTTAGTAATGAATTTATGTTGTGGGTTCACGGGCTAAAATTAATGTTAATATAATAAAAACGGGCTTCAAAAGAAGCCCGTTTAATTTCCAATCCAGAATGATCCTTATTTCAACAGGGTCATTTTCTTGGTTATGCGATGATTGGCAGTACGCAGTTCGTAGAAGTAGATCCCGCTTGACACGGCCTGATTTTGATTATCCCTGCCGTTCCAGCGTAAGCCATAAGTGCCCGGAGCGGAGAAATTATTTTCAAAGGAAACGACTTTTTGTCCCAGAACATTGTAGATATTCAGGGTCACAAGGCCGGCTTCCGGGAGCGTGAATTTAATTTCAGTAACCGGGTTGAACGGATTGGGATAGTTCTGGAAAACCGTGAATGTGGTTGGAAGATTAATTTCGTTCTCCGTTGCTGTAAAGACATTGCTTGGCGGAGATTCAACCGTTAACGGTGGATCAGTAGTCCAGGTATCTTGTGGGAACACCCAAGCCGTTGGGTAGGTTAGGTTATCAACCGTACCGGTAGGCCGGATGTAACGGATGCGATAGCGACCGTAGTCAAAACCACCGCCTTCTTCCAATGCGTTGACCCCACCTATTTGATAGGTGTACATCATATAGAATGGAATCTTACCAGTAATGTCGAAGGTGACAGTGTAAATTCCATCACCAGCGGTAGCATCACCATCTATTCCGGTATCATTCAGAAGTAAATCATCGTGCCGGTAATTGGCCGAGGTCCAATAACCACTGAGGTAGAAGGACCAATGATCGTGATAGATTAACCACACAGAATCCGTTGCAGCGTCAAATAGACCTTCAGTGATAATACCACTCATATCGACACTGTGGGATATAGCCACAGTATGTCCATCAGGAACGATACCAGCAAATGGCAGGCCATTATAGAATTGCAGACCAATCATTTGCGGATTTTGAGGATCACCTACGAAGGTATAAGAGCGGTTTCCTGCGCCTTCCACCGGCGGATTTTCATAACCCATGTCACCGTAGAAATAAGGATTAATTGCATCGAAATGATCCAAAGATTCCTGACTCAGTTTGATGTAGTATTTATAGGCGTCATCGGTATTGGGGAATTTGGTAACCGGAGCATTCAGTTCATATATCGTAGTTCCGGTAATACGGGTCATTTTCAGATCGGACCCATCCGGCTCGGCTGAACTGCCCCAACCATTGAAGCCACCACGCACCTGCATCGAGTCCTGTCGAACAACACTGAACAAACTCATGTCTTCATAAGCGTCCATATCTACCGCAAAATAGACATAAGCCGTTACGGCTGTCTCTCCGGTGGGTGGTTCGTCATTGAAATACCAGAATGCGAGGGTGGTATCGACATTAGCCACAAAAGTGCGGTTAGCAACATCGCCTTCCCAGTTCACGCCGCCCTGATCATAGACGAATTTGTACTCAACCAAATCGCCCAAAGATGAATCGGGAACGAATGAACCCAGCCCCGAATAGAAATAGGTATCACCTTCCTGAGTAAGCGCGAGATCTGCACCCCAATCCAGTGGAGCTTCTCCACCGCGCACACCTACAGCGGAAGCCGTATCAAAGCCGGCTACGCCTTCCATGTTGACGCGGAACCAGACATCGATACTGTCAGTGGGGGTGAAGGGGGCTACGTCATCCCAGTAAGCGAAAATTGAAGTATCAGAGGTGATAGTTGGAGTGCGATTATCGACGCCTTCCCAGTATTCATCACCAATTGAATCGGTGTAGCGGAATTTGTATGCCACGTCAATACCATCAGCGCTGCCAACCAGCTCGATAGTTTTTGACCAGTAATCGCCAGCGGCAGTTAGACTGTCATTCTGTGACCAACCGTTAAAGTCGCCACTGACGTAGAACCCGGTAACAGCCGAGTCGGTGATTGCCGTGGTCGCCATGTTAACGATAAACTCCACCAGGAATGTATCCAGTTCGGCTACAGCCGGTTGATCGTTGAACCATCGCCAAGCCAGAGTGGTGTCGGACCCAGCGACAAATGTGCGGTTGTCAACACCTTCCCAGTTTACACCGCCCTGATCATAGACAAATTTGTACTCAATTGTACTGTCTGTGTTGGCATTGCCGAAGGAACCCTGCCCGGAGTAGAAATAAGTATCACCTTCCTGGACCAGCGCCAGATCGGAATCCCAATCCAGTGGAGCTTCTCCACCGCGCACACCTACAGCGGAAGCCGTATCAAAGCCGGTTACGCCGCCCATATTCACTCGGAACCAGACATCGATACTGTCAGTGGCAGTGTAGGCCATAACATTATCGAAATAATGCATGATTGTCGTATCGGTAGCTGGAACAGTTATGCTACGGTTGTCAATGCCTTCCCACGTCAGGGCATCGAGGTCATCAGTGTGGGTGAATTTATATCCGGCGGTTTCACCGGCGGTCATTACCAGCGTAGTTGACCAATAGTCACCTCCTACATTGGCTAACTGATCGGTGTCACTCCAACCATTCATATCACCACGGATATGAACAGTACTGGTCGAGTCAGTTGCACCTCCCGGAAATGTTGCCATATTCAATTGGAATGTCACATTGACACCAAACAGAAAATGAACAGATCCCAAGAGTATTATAACGGTTAACAACTTTTTCATGTTAAGCCTCTTACTTTATTGAGAGATAAATCTATTATTCAATATAGCGTAACTCATAACAGAGTTACGTCAATATCGCCAGAATTTAATAGCTTGATTCCACATTAGCAACATTGAATATTTACCTAAATTGCCCACCCCCCGTTTTTTAGAATGGGTTGAACAGGACAATCTGATCGGGGTTATCACGAGCAGCTATGGCAAGTGGCCTGAAGGTTCTCACCCCTG
>JABMQW010000217.1 GCA_013203115.1 Fidelibacterota bacterium | reverse complement strand
GTCAAGCATGTTTTGTCAACGTTACTAATTAGCCGAGCTTTGTTTTCGTGGGCTGCATTAGCCTTGTTAGGGCTATTATTATAAGCCTGGTTTTTTTGCAAACGCATAAGCCCTGCGACTTTCGTACTCCACTCCGGGATATGGTTCTCTCTCTATTATCTCTATCTTTTCAAATCCACTGTCATTTAGACAACTGAAAATGAAATCAGTAGTGAAAAACATGAAATCTATATCAATTTTCTTGCCGAGAAACTCTTCTACATGGATTGTCTCCTTACCAATGTGGTATGTGAAAAGGAATATTCCACCCGGCTTTAATACACGGTATACTTCACGGCAGGCTATCTTTACTTGTTCTTCTGTGAAGTGAACTATAGCGTAGAAAGCTACAGCACCAGCTATTGAGTCGTTATCAAATTCGAATTCAAGAATATTTCCCTTTTGGAAGTGTATCCCTGGGTGAATTGTTCTTGCCTGTTCAAGTATTTTTTCTGACAGATCCAGCCCTGAGATTTCAATACCAAGATTCTTCAGGTATTCTGTAGTCTGACCGGGACCACAACCGAAATCCCAGATTGGCCTTCTATCCCCAATCTTTATCGAGAATCTGTGGAGAATTTCTTGGTCTTTTGGTTTCTTTTCGTGTTCACCAGAGAATGTTTCCGCATATTTCTTTGCTACTGTATCATACAAGTGCTCTACTTTGTTTAAATCCTGTTCCATAATCATAGTTCTAACGACTGAGCTAAATGGCAGGCGGAGGGAGCTCCAACTTGGTTAATAGCACGACCTATATGACTATAATGTTGTCAAAAACAATACATATTAGCCTGTTCGTCTTCAGCGATTTGTTGGGCTATTTTTAAAAAAACCAGTCTATTATTTTATGGCATGTTTATTCTTGATCGGGTGCAGAGCACACATTTGCTAACAGAATGCTTTGTGCAAATACCCAAATAATAGAGGTAATAAAACACAGCCATTCCCAGATTACAGGTGTACTCCGACTTACTACTCCTTTCGCATTGAGCATAACCAACGCAGCAAAAACAAAGTATACAACAACCATCGAGAGGCTCAATATCGGCAAAATTTTAGGAACATGCTTTAATGACCATTCCTTGATGAATATCAACGTTTGCAAAAAAACGATTCCAAAGAAGTATAGTGGGATACCCAATTTGTGAATTGATGGCGATACACTGAAAGGCGTCGCAGTTATCAATACTGTGCCACAGCTGGAAACAAAACCTATGATTAAAGCTGAAACAGCAAATGTGCGGCCTGCACTCAATTGTGTAAGGCGTAAGACGATTAGTACTATGGATAGATACCGCATTGGAGCAGCAATAAGAGTGCCGGAATTGAAAAGAATCTGCGGCCAGCCAACAGTATCCCCAATGTCACTTAAATAAGTAGTGAACAGTGAAAAATCGGGATGATCCGGGAGGTAGGCAATTGTAGCGCTTAAGACAATGAGTATCCCCCATGTGCCGGTTATGATACCGATCAGTTTCAAGGCACCCGGGATACTGATAGCTGTTTGGTTATCCATTTTCGCTGACATATTCCCTTCCAAAGGTTAGTTCTGATGCAAAAGTTTTAATCAAAAAAAGGCGTACGAAGTCTGCTTGATAGAATCTTGAGTTCATCTTCTCCTTATATCTTTTTTCCTAAAATTTTAAAAACTCTATTTTAAGTATAAAGAAGATAATGATCGGGTTCATCATCTTCTGCCTGAAAACTCATTCCTTGAACAAGCTAGTAAGTCCCTTTAAGCTTAATGTTAAGCTCACTTTCTATTGTTCCAACCGATATGAACAACTGCCTGTACTTTTGTCTGATCTGGATGTTGAACCTGTATAATATCGCTTGAGCACAGAATTGAAGTAGATCACGTTTCCATGCTGGCGAGACCGACTGAGTTAGTACCATTAACTCATCGACGAATTTTTTCTCTGTACTCCACTTGCTGAAGACCGCTACTGCCAGGTCATATGAGGTCATTCGGTCCAGCTCATCTGTGGTTCTCGGCAGGTGAAGAGACTCGAAGAAGCCTGGAAACGCGTCTAGACACACTAATACTAGAAAATCCACCACCTGCTTCGCTAAGCTCTCATCTGATTTTTTCCCTGCTTCCTGCCGCCTCTCGGTGAACAGTTCCTTTAGTACCGAAATTCCTTGTCGTCCTAGTATCAGTTTTAAATAGTTTGGAATATATACTCCCTTAATGTCTGACAGCTTCGCTATCCAGCGCGAGATTGATGCAACAGTAGATCTCTTTTTGACAAAACCATGCCAGTCCCTCGTCTCTTGGTACTTCGTGGATAGATACGTCTTTGAGATGTGGTCGAACATCAGTGTAATTTCTTCTTCTGAACCAAAATCCTGGAGTAGCGCCGGTGGGTACGCAAAGGATGGAAGCACTTGGCGATAGTTAGTGCGCTTCAGGTCGAAGGAGACGGAGTAAGTTACGGCAAGGGTGGATTCGGTAAGATCTTCGTAGTCGAATACCCGTATATTATCATTGATACCACATTCGTCGAAGAGACTAGGCAAACCTTCCCTGTTAGCAACTTGGAGAGTGTTACGAATCGTCTCGATGGTTGTAGCCGGGTTGCCCAGGAACATTGTCCATGTGATAGGTTCATCAATCACCTTGTTATCACCAGCACAGGTCATCAACTCTGGTTGTAGTTCTGTTTTTACTCGGAGCAAATCAAGTTGTTTTCTCTTGCACTCCGCATAAGTCTTTACGTGTGCTAACAGACTATCATTCCGGTACGGGGTTCGCATAGCGCGAGCATTCTTATCATCAAGCGCCGTGATGTCAAACCATCCCCCTGTAAATCCTGACTTGTACAATTGTTCGTATTCACTGGTTCCAAACTTCAGCAGATAATTGGCACCGTCCCATGTAATCTTTCGATCCTCTGTTTGCCGTTCGTTGAATGTCCATATCCTTTCAGCCAATTCGAGGATAAACTCGTTCCCTTCTGGATTCAGTTCCGATGAAATTAAATAAATCTTAGTGATTCCGTTTTCCACCAGTATTTCAATATCTTTCATTACAGTAGTTAGGTCACGATACCTGACCTTCGTACCCAGGCTATGTGGCTCTGCACAGAAGACACAAGAGTGACTGCATCCACGCATGATTTCGACTGGTGCACCCTCGAATCCAGGTGACGTGAAGGAAGTATAGAATTCCATCATAGCCTTTATGGTTTCTGCAGTGTACTCGGTATCAGCGTGCGGTGGATAAAATATGCGTGGATTCGAAATGAGTTGGTTTTCCTGAAAGTACAACAGATTTGCTACCATACTAAGGTTACCAGATTTGACGTCCTCGAAATGGGAAAAGAATGCATTAGGTCCACCAAACACTCCGAAGTCAGGGTGTAGTTTGTGCATAATATCATTTGCCAGTAAAGAGAATCCGAATCCACCTACGGCGATTTTTAAATTAGAAATTGCACGGATGATCACTATCAATTCTTTAGTTCGCTCAATAGGGAAGTAAGCACTCTTGTCTCCCCCGTTCGAACTATCCCGCTCATAATCCTTTGATGTTCCTGAGTCTATATTACGCAAAGTAATGAGAATCATGGCCGGATTGTGTCGCTCAATCAAGGTCTGGATAGTTTGCTTCCACTTCTCATGAGGGATGCCCATCAGATCCTTGCAGATCACTTTGATGCCTACCTGCCTGGCGACCGCCGGAACCTGGATGAACGCATAGGGATATACCGGGAATTTATCCATATTGGACGCATTGAGAAGAAGAACTTTCTGACTACTCATATTCATTTGATACTTTATAACCCGTGGAGATACTTAGCTTTTATTTTGATGTTTATTTTACGAAATCACCATAGTTAATTGTTGGATAATTGGTTTTCCTATTTATAATAAATCAACCAAATCCGTTCTCTCAATCTTCTTGAGATTTTATACCTTGACAAGTAACATACATAAGTTCAATATATCTCAACAGAATCCCGCGAGCTATTAAGATTTTGTAACTTCAATTTTGAACCATTCTCATTTCCCTAATGCAAAATTAACTGCAGCCCGGGCATGAATTACCGTAGTATTGAATAACGGCAGGTTGAAATCATCATCTCGAATTAAAAGAGGAATTTCTGTACAGCCCAGAATGATACCTTCAGCACCTTGCCGTAAAAGTTTTTTCATAATTCCCAGAAATCCTATTCTACTCTCTGTCTTGAAGATTTCTTTTATCAGTTCGTTGTAGATAATTGTATTGATAAACTCACGGTCTGCATTTTCCGGAACGATGGTCACAATATTCGCAGCTTCCAATTTCGAAGTGTAGAAATCTTCCTCCATAGTATATTTGGTACCCAGTAGACCTACTTTAGACAATTTTTTATTATGAATTTCTCGAGCTGTAGCCTCGGCAATATGAATAATGGGCACATCGATTTCCTTTTGTATTCTGTCGGCGAATTTATGCAGGGTATTGGCACAGAGAACAATCCCCTCTGCTCCGCCTTGAATCACTTTTTCGGTTGCATCTTTAATCAATGCATAGATGCCTTCTGTATCGTTTCGTTTATTATAAGCTACAATATTTCCAAAATTGAGGGAATAAAGAATACATCGAGCAAATTCATATCCACCCAAAACCTCATTGATTCCCTGATTAATCAACCGATAATAATCAACACTGGAGACCCAACCTGTTCCTCCAACTAATCCGAGTGTTTTCATTTTTCATATCTCCTTTATTTATTTAAATAATTTGGATTATACACTATCCACATCAGTATACCAAACTCGATTTTTCGCGCCGGATTGCCCATAGCCTAGCCTTTCCGCTCGACATGGAGTTGGGCCGCATTTTGCCTGTTTTTAGCGAACTTCCCAAAATGTACTAGCAGGTATAGGGCGAAAACCTATTTGATAATAAAACTGCTGGGATGAACCTACATAAGCTTGTTTTGCTCCTAATTGCCCACAACGCCTAATCGCTTCTAATACAGCTGCTTTGCCCAATCCAAGTTTTCGATATTTTGGATCTGTTGCCACCGGTTCTACTAGTGCATATTCTGTGTTTCTGTCATACCACATGCCGCAATAAGACGCATACTCACCTTCCGGTGACATTACTATTATGCAAAGTTCTGGATTCAGATCAGGGCCTGAAACACTTTTTCTTCTATTCTCTAACTCTTCATCTGTAGTTGGCGGTTCTCCTTCATGATTAAAACCTCTCCACAAGACTCTATGAAATTTTTCGATGTCATAATCTTCAGCCAAGCTAATAATTGAATAACCAAGTGGTAAAGAATATTCCGTGCTGTTGACGTCAATATCAAATATTGCGTTTGTTTCAGTGTCTTGTGTTGGTTTATAGTCAAGTTGGAATGCAATCTTTTGAAATTCTCTGTCCGTGTTATTTATCAAAACCTTTAGTTTACCTTCTTCATTGCAAAAGTTTTCTCCAGCGTACATAAGCATTTCAAGCTTTAGAAAATTATATTCCTTATCGATACAAAAATATGCAGTTCCCAATCCTTGCTCGTAAGTGACAAGTGCTACGATTTTTCCATCACTTTCCCAAATACCGATTTTGGACAAGTTTGAAGTCTCAAGATATGGCAAAGAAAAAGCCCATTCCCATCTTCCCCATTCGAAATCAGACTGAATTGGGTTTTTCTCATTGATGCGTACAAGGAATTTTCTTACAGCATGAAAATCATCTGTGAAACCTGATTCATTTGTATATTTTCTGAATTGTAATGACATTTTTTATCTCAGAAGTGACAGTATGTGGCCCAATGAGTAGGTCAGTGGCAGCTAGGGCTGGCACTAAAATTGGTAAATATGGAGAATGCTCTTCCTGCTAATGCCCTGCAAAACGACTCAACCCTGGCTGTCAGCTGAACCGTCTGGTTGTGCGCTATATCTATTAATTTACTATTTCAGTTGAGACCAATCTCCACGCATGGCTTTCCTTCAAAATCAGTATGCTCTAAATGTATAATAATTTATTTCAAATTATTCTTTTTCATTTGTAAACCATAAATCAGCAAGGTTTCTTCACCATTTTTATTTTTTGTGAATTGTAAGGTTCCTCCTCCATATCTGCCTAACCCCATCATCTGTCCTTCATTTTCATTGATTAACTTGAGAGGAAATTCCATTTTTTGCTTTTCTGGATTAATTGTTAAACAAAAATTCAGAAAATCGTTTTTTATTTCCAGGGAAATATCGGAAAATATTTCCTCATCCATAGAACTGATATTAGTAATCATCGAATAATCACCCAGCCGTTTCTTCCAATCACCTGTGATTTCGGAGGGTACTATCCTGTCCCCGATAATACTTTTTGAACCGCTGAACATTTGTTCCTGTACCAAAATATGATGACCGTTCACATCATCAAAAAAATATCTTACTTTTTTTAATCTTTTGCTAATAATGCCAAGAAAAATAATTTGAGGAAGATATTTTCCATTCTCCTGTGGGATTAAATTGAATCGCACACCCTGTAATTTAGCAGATAGTTTTTGATTCCTTTTTTCAATGATATAGCACATACCTGGGGCAGCATAATAGCCTGTATCTTTAAGCAATTCATCTTCTGTTAACTTAACATTATTTATTTTTTTATAGTCTGGATATTTTGGATAGGCTTTCTCAATATCTAATTCAACACCTTTAATTTTTGCAGCATATTCAAGGATTTTTCGGCATAACGATCCTATACTTCCACCGTTTTCTGAATTGGATAATATTACAATTCCCAGTTTACTATATGGCGCAATAGCAAACATTGCCCTATGGTTTTTGCTTGCCCCACTGTGATAAGCAATTAAACCTGCTTTGCTATCTGTCAAAGACCAGCATAACCCGTATTTAGCATCCAAATCAAGTTTAATACTCTTATTTTGAATTTCAAGCATTTCTTTTAAAGTTTTCTGGCTGACAATTACATGTTCATTGCTTAATAATGATACTGCAAACATTGCCATATCGTTTGCATTAGAATAAATGGCCGCTGCAGGAACATCACGTGGTGGATATTCTTTATCAGGTTTTCCTTTGCTGTTATATGATTTACTAAAACCCTCAGGATAATCATTAGATACTAAAAAGCCTGATTGTAGCATTCCCAAAGGATTAAAAATGTTTTTGTTTATATATTCGATATATGGTTCATTTGCCACTTCTTGAATCATATGACCCAGTAATGTATATCCGGAATTAGAATATGACCTGATGAAATCAGGCGGATAAGTTGCATATTCCTTGTTGATATAATTAACTGTTGTAGTAAAATTAGGATTCTCGCTAACCAGATGTGTAAAAATGTCAGAAGGTATTCCTCCATGGTGAGTCATTACACTTCGGATTGTAATTTTATTAATGTCTCCGAAATGGGATTTCATATTGAATTGTGGTAAATGTCTTTGTAATGGATCATTAATACTTAATTTTTTCAATTCATGTAATTGCATAATACCAAAAGCGGTAAATAATTTCGTGACCGATCCGATCATATACTTTGTTGTAGACGTGGCCTTAATATTATTTTCTTTATCTGCATAACCAAAACTTTCTATCCAAACCACGCTGTCTTCGTCAATTAAAACAACACTTATGCCTTGTACTTTCAAACTTTTCATTTTTTTCTTTATTTCGCTTTGATACTTCTGAATAAGCGAGGAGTAATCGCATATGGTATCTTTTGAACTCATACCGGCAAAGACTATGCTACTGATAAAGAACAAGACCAATAATACAAGGTATTTTGAAGTAATTCTGTATGCTTTCATTTTGATATATCGTTTTTTTCGGACATTAATATTTTTCTATTACATAATGAAGCTCCCCACCGCAAGCGGATGGGGTGTCTGGTTTCCGACCAAGATCATAACTTAAACAG
>JABMQW010000216.1 GCA_013203115.1 Fidelibacterota bacterium | reverse complement strand
GAGATGGTAATGCCTGGTGATAATGTGGAGATGGAAGTAAAATTGATTACATCAATAGCCATGGATCAGGAATTGCGTTTTGCGATTCGCGAAGGCGGACATACGGTTGGCGCCGGTGTCGTAACCGAAATTATCGAGTAAAGGAAAGGCAGTGCCGAAACAATCAATCAGAATTAGTCTGAAGGCTTACGACCATACTTTGTTGGATAAATCCACGGAAAAGATCATAAGAACAGCAAAATCGACGGGCGCAGTAATATCGGGGCCAATTCCATTGCCGACTAAGCGTTCTATCTACACTGTGCTCAGATCACCGTTTGTGGATAAAAAATCACGCGAACAATTCCAGACAAAAATCCATAAACGGTTAATCGACATTTTGAATTCAACTCCCAAAACAGTTGAAGCACTGATGAAGCTGGATCTACCGGCTGGCGTTGATATCGAGATAAAGGTCTGACATGCGTGGCTTAATTGGTAAAAAAATTGGAATGACACAGATTTTTGATGATTCAGGCCAGGTTACCCCGGTAACCGTCATTGAAGCGGGTCCATGCGTTGTTACCCAGGTTAAAACAGTAGATAATGATGGTTATAGCGCTATCCAAGTTGGTTTTGGGAAGCGAAAATCGAAGCATACTACTAAACCAATGATGGGTCATTTTGCTAAAGCGGGTGTAGAACCCCAATATACTTTAGCAGAGTTTGAAGGTGTTCAAGGATTTGAGTATAAACCAGGCCAGCAATTCACTGTAGCCATTTTTCATAAAGGTGAAAAAGTAGCGGTATCCGGAACATCGAAAGGTAAAGGCTTTGCCGGAGTGATAAAACGGCATGGATTTCATCGTCAACCGGAAACTCATGGTCAGAGCGAATACCTCCGTCACGGTGGTTCAATTGGCCAATCGTCGGATCCTTCCAGGGTTTGGAAGGGGATGAAAATGCCCGGTCATATGGGCGTTGACCTGGTTACGGTTAAAAATTTAAAAGTGGCTCGCGTTGATGAAGAAAATAATCAACTATTTTTACGCGGTGCCGTACCAGGCGCAAATAACGGATTAATCATTATTACGAAGTAACCATGGAATTACAAGTACTTAACTTAGATGGCTCCTCGAGCTCGAAAATAACGGTTGCTGATTCCGTATTTGGGATTACTCCCAACGAGACTGTTGTTCATCAGGCTGTGCAGTCTGAAATGACTAACAGTCGCCAAGGAACGCATGCCACAAAAAATCGCGCTTTAAAAACCGGTGGTGGTAGAAAGCCATGGCGCCAAAAGGGCCGTGGTGTGGCTCGTGCTGGTTCGACTCGATCACCGTTATGGCGTGGTGGCGCAACCGTATTTGGACCCGAACCACATAGTTATTCATACAAGTTACCAAAAAAAGTCCGGCGTTTGGCACGTCGATCCCTGTTATCATTTAAAGCTCAAAATAATGAACTGGTTATTGTTGAGTCATTACAGGTTAGTGGTCCAAAGACAAAAGAATTTATAAGAATCCTCGCCGATTTGAGTATCAAAGATAAAAAAATTACGATTTTAACTTCTGTTCTTGAAGATAATTTGTACCTGGCAAGTAGAAATCTGTCCAACGTCTTTGTATGCTCTGCGAAAGCCGCCAGTACACTGGATCTTATCGATTGTGATATCATCCTGGCTGATAAAGCTGGAATTGCAATTTTAAACGATCAATTAGTGGCCTGATACCATGACAGAGTATACTAAAATAATTATTCGGCCGCTGTTTACGGAGAAAATGAGTCGGCTGGAAGAAGAACAGAAGAAATATGCCTTTCAGGTTATTAAGAATGCCAATAAAATCATGATTAAAAGTGCGGTGGAAAAAAAATTCGACGTAAAAGTCATTAAAGTAGCTACTATGAACCGGCTGGGGAAGCAAAAGCAAATGACGATACGAAGTGGTGGTCGTTCGATCCGGACGATCGGCAAACGCGGTAACTGGAAAAAGGCTGTGGTTACCCTGGCTGAAGGATATACTATTGATCTGTTGAAAGGTGAGACAGCTAGTTAATCATGGGCATACGGATAATAAAACCAACCTCACCTGGCAATCGATTTGCCACTCGCAATGACTTTGCCGAACTTACCAAATCGACACCGGAAAAATCGCTTACGGTAGCTCTGCATAAATCAGGCGGACGTAATAACAAGGGTCGGATTACCATCCGCCATCGTGGTGGCGGACATCGGCGACGTTATCGTATCATTGATTTTAAGCGTAACAAATTCGGTATTGAGGGTCGCGTTGCATCGATCGAATATGATCCCAATCGATCTGCTAATATTGCTTTGATTATATACGTTGATGGTGAAAAAAGATATATCATTGCCCCCTTCGGTCTGAAGGTTGGCGATAAGATTATTTCCGGTGAGGAAGCGCCATTGAAAATTGGCAATGCCTTGCAGTTAAAAAATATTCCCCTCGGAATTGTAGTTCATAATATTGAATTAGTACCTGGAAAAGGTGCTCAAATGGCACGCAGCGCCGGTGCCAGTGTAAAGATTATGGCACTTGAAAGCGGAATGGTTACTTTACGTTTGCCTTCGACCGAGATTCGCATGGTACCGGAAAATTGCATGGCGACTATTGGTGAAGTCGGTAATCGTTCCCATGAACAAATTGTGTCTGGTAAAGCGGGACGTACCCGCTGGTTGGGCCGACGTCCCCATGTACGCGGCGTTGCTATGAACCCGGTGGATCATCCTATGGGTGGAGGCGAGGGAAAATCTTCTGGTGGTCGTCATCCGACTACACCTTGGGGAAAACCGACTAAGGGGTATAAAACCCGGAAAAAGAATAAGAAATCCAACGATTATATTATGAAGAGGAGAAAGTAGTATGGCTCGATCATTAAAAAAGGGTCCTTATGTCGATCCTAAGTTAATGCAGAAGGTACGAGCTATGAATGAAGCGGGAAAGAAAAAGGTCATTAAGACCTGGTCGCGCCGTTCGATGATAACACCGGAATTTGTTGGTCATACAATGGCGATTCACAATGGAAACAAGTTTATCCCGGTTTATATCTATGAAAATATGGTCGGGCATAAATTAGGTGAATTTGCGCCGACAAGAATATTTCGTATGCACTCCGGAGACAGGAAGAAATAACAATGGAAGCCCTAGCTAAATACCGCTACGTGAGGCAATCTCCACGAAAAATGCGTATTGTAGTCGATATTGTTAGAGGACAGAACGTCGGAAATGCCCTGAATTATCTGCATTTTTCACCGCTTAAAGCCTCAGCCCTTATAGAAAAAACTCTTCGGTCAGCCGTAGCCAATTATATGCAGAAAAATGAAGGTAGTAATGTGGATCCGGAAAGGTTAAAAATTAAAGAAATATTTGTTAATGGTGGACCGGTAATGAAGCGTTTTCGGGCTGGGTCGATGGGGCGTGCCTCACGTATTCGTAAACCGAGTTGTCATCTAAATATTATCGTCACGGACGAGTAATAAGCAGGAGGTACGTTTGGGCCAGAAAACACATCCGATAGGATTCAGATTATCGCTAAACAAAGACTGGCGATCAAACTGGTACTCTGGAAAAGAATTTGCCAAAGAATTAGAAGAAGATGTTAAAATCCGTAAGTATATTGCGCATCGACTGCCTAATGCTGGTGTATCCAAGGTAACAATTAGTCGTACTTCCAAGGTTGTTACGGTCACTATTAATACAGCCAGACCTGGTATTGTTATCGGTAAGGGCGGTGAAAACGTAACCAGGCTAAAAGAAGAAATAAATCAACTGTCAAACAAGAACGTTCAGATCAACATTTCAGAAGTAAAGCGTCCCGAACTGGATGCCGCTTTGGTCGGTGCCAGTATCGCTAACCAGTTGATCAGGAAGATTTCATATCGGCGGGTGGTGAATAAGACCATTCAATCGACTATGCGCATGGGTGCCCAGGGCATAAGAATAAATGTTGCCGGACGGTTGGGCGGAGCAGAAATCGCTCGGAGTGAGAAATTCCATCAAGGGCGGGTTCCGCTGCACACCATCCACGCTGACATCGACTATGCTTTGACAGAAGCACATACCACTTATGGTATTATTGGAATTAAAGTGTGGATTTGTAACGGAGTAATTCGTTAGGCAAGGATTATGTTAGAACCGAGAAAAGTAAAATTTCGCAGACATCATCGTGGTAATCGCCGGGGTATGGCGATGCGAGGTAACCATGTAGCATTTGGCAGCTATGGTCTGAAAGCCATGGAACCAGGTTGGATAACAGGTCGGCAGATTGAGGCAGCCCGTATTACGATAGCCAGGGTTGTCAGAAAAGTCGGTAAAATGTGGATCCGAATTTTTCCTGATAAACCAATTACGAAAAAACCGGCGGAAACCCGTATGGGTAAAGGTAAAGGCGCCCCGGAATATTGGGTAGCGGTTGTTAAGCCCGGGCGGATTTTGTTTGAAATAGAAGGCGTTACTCCTGAAATGGCTCAGCAAGCCTTCATATCAGCTGGTCACAAACTGCCGATAAAAACAAAATTAGTCAACCGTAGAGAGGTATAAGCGACGTGAAAAATAATGTGTTGAATGAGATGGATGTCGCTGAACTTGAGATTAAACTGACGGATAATTTGGAAGCACTACAAAACCTGCATTTTCAAAAAGCACTGCAGCAATTGGAGCACCCATTACAGATCCGTTATTTGCGGCGGGAAATTGCTCAGATTAAGACAGTACTGGGTGAATATGCGCGTGGTATTCGCAAGCAAAAGGAAAGGCAACAGTAAAATGTCGAATGTACAGCGCAGACAAACCATAACCGGTGAAGTCGTCAGTACTAAAATGGATAAGACGGTGGTTGTTAAAGTGACCCGTCGTGTACTGCATCCAGTTTATAAAAAATATATCAAGCAGTATAAAAAATATTTAGCTCATGCTGAAAAAGTAACTCCTAGTGAAGGTGATATTGTTAAAATTTTATCCAGTCGTCCGATTAGCAAGAATAAACGCTGGCGTGTGAGCGAAATTGTTCGTGAATCACTAAAATTGGAAACAAAATCGTGATTCAGCAAGAGACAAGATTAAAAGTTGCCGATAACACGGGAGCGAAAGAAGTGCTGTGTTTTAATGTACTGGGTGGCTCAGGTCGCCGTTATGCTTCGTTGGGTGATGTAGTCGTCGTAACCGTTAAAAATGCTTTGCCGGGGGGAATGGTGAAAAAAGGTGATATATCCCGGGCGGTAGTAGTTCGTACCCGCAAAGAAGTACGCCGTCCTGATGGAACTTATATTCGGTTTGATGATAATGCGGCAGTGTTACTTGATAATTCCGGTGAGCCGCTCGGTACGCGCATTTTTGGTCCCGTAGCCCGCGAACTGCGTGAGGGTGGATATATGAAAATTATTTCGATGGCACCGGAGGTATTGTAGAAATGCATGTAAAAAAAGGAATGACCGTACGCGTGATAAGTGGGGATGATCGTGGAAAGCAGGGTAAAATTCTATTCGTTTTTCCTAAGACCAACCGTGTTATTGTTCAAGGTATAAACTTTGTTAAAAAAGCGACCCGTCCGACGCAATCAAATCCCGGTGGCGGTTTTGTTGAAAAAGAAGCTGCGCTAAATGCCTCCAATGTCATGGTTGTGGTTGGTGGACAGACTTCCCGTGTTGGGTATAAAAAGTTGGAAGATGGTTCCAAAGTAAGAATTGCAAGTAAAACAGGTGAAGAGATTGATTCATAAAAATGCCTGAAGACAAGAAAATGACAACAACAGAGCAGACAAAAAGCAAAGCGAAGACCGTTAAGGCTTCAAAGGAATTGATAAAAAAGACGGCTGCTGTAAAGAAGTCTTCCAAGAAAAAAGCAGTCAGTAAAAAAGCTCCGGTTAAGAAAGTTGCAACTAAGTCGGCTGCTCCAAAAAAAGTTCCTGCTAAAAAGACTACTACAAAATCAACCAAAGCATCGGAAAAAATAACCAGTAATGTTTATGTGCCAAGTTTAAAGAAACATTATAATGACACAATTGTGCCGGCTTTATTGAAACGGTTCAATTATAAGAACCGGATGGAAGTCCCTAAGCTGCGGGTTATATCGCTTAATATGGGAATTGGTGATGCCAAGAATAATCCTAAAGCGTTAGAGAGCGCGTTAGCGGAATTAAGTATTATGACTGGTCAGAAGGCGGTTATCACTAATTCCAAAAAAGATATATCCAATTTTAAAGTTAGAAAAGGTTTTCCGGTCGGATGCAAGGTAACATTGCACGCCAACCGGATGTATGAATTTCTGGAGCGTTTGATATCAATTGCTTTACCGCGAACTCGGGACTTTAATGGTTTGTCGTTTAAGTCTTTTGATAAGCGTGGTAATTATTCCTTTGGAATCAAGGAGCAAATTGTATTTACTGAGATTGATTACGATAAAATTGATAGTATTCGTGGAATGGATGTTGCCATATCCACAACAGCTAAAACTGATGATGAAGCCTATTGGTTGTTGAAAGAATTCGGCTTTCCATTACGTACTAAACCTATAAAAACCGAAGTTATTGAGGCGGTTTAATGGCAAAAAAATCACTGATTGTAAAAGCAAATAGACCCCCGAAGTTTAAAACCAGGGGCTATAATCGCTGTTTTAACTGCGGACGACCTGACGGATACATGAGACGTTTTGGCCTGTGCCGAATATGTTTTCGGGAAATGGCTTTAAAAGGCGAAATCCCTGGTATAACGAAGGCCAGTTGGTAAGGAGATTTTTGGATGTCGATGACTGATCCCATTGCGGATTTATTAACACGGCTTCGGAACGGGTTGGCTGCCAGCAAACGGTGGATTGACGTACCGGCTTCGAATATGAAAAAACGCATTATTTTTATACTTAAGGAAGAGCATTATATCGAAGATTTCATTTTTATTGCTGATGATAACAATGAGATAATTCGAGTTTTTCTGAAATATGATTATCGCCAAAAACCGGTAATTGTCGGAATCGAACGTGTCAGTAAACCAGGCCGACGGGTTTATGTTGGGAATAGTAATCTACCGCGGGTTCTGGATGGTCTGGGAATTGCGATTCTGTCAACGTCCGAAGGTGTAATTTCGAATAAGACCGCTAAAAGAAAAAATATTGGCGGCGAAGTACTGTGTAACGTGTGGTAAGAATATGTCACGAATAGGAAAAAAAGAAATTATTATTCCTGATAACGTCAATGTTTCACTGGTCAATAATTTAGCTACCGTTACGGGATCTAAAGGTACCTTGAAAGTTGATATTCATCCTGATATTTTAGTAAAACAGGCCGATAACCAATTAACCGTTACGCGTCCCTCGGACAGTAGACGTCACCGATCATTGCATGGCACTAATAGAATGCTTCTTGCCAATGCTGTGACTGGTGTATCTGAAGGGTACCGGAAAGAATTGAAAATCGTTGGCGTTGGATATCAAGCGTCGCTAAAAGAAAATCTATTAGTACTGCAACTGGGATATTCACACGATATTATTTTTGAGCCTCCGGAGGGAATATCTATTGAAGCCAAACGGACTGATATTACAATCAGCGGTATTGATAAACAGTTGGTTGGTGAAGTAGCGGCAAAAATACGGTCGTTCCGTAAACCGGAGCCTTATAAAGGCAAAGGTATCCGATACAAGGATGAATATGTTCGCAGTAAGCAGGGCAAGACAGTTGGTGGAGGCGCTTGATGAATACCAATTCAAAAAAATTAGTCCGTTTTCAACGTCGCCGGAATAGAAGTAAACGACGACCAAACAGTGATTTGTCGAGGCTTAGGTTAGTTGTTTTCCGTAGTGCCAAACATATTTATGGGCAGATAGTGGATGATAATGAAAAACGCACTTTAGTTGCTTGTTCAACAGTGGAAAAGTCGATGCAGACCCAGTTGCAAGAAGCTTCTACAAAAATGGAACAAAGTCAAATTATTGGTAAAGAACTGGCTAAACGAGCCGTGGAAAATGATATTAAAGAAATTGTTTTTGACCGCAACGGATTCATCTACCACGGACGTATAAAAGCGTTTGCAGATGCAGCCCGTTCAGGTGGTTTGAATTTCTAATCTAGAGGAGCTAAATCTTGGCGATTATTAATCCAGCAGAATTGGATCTTAAAGAAGAGACGATTGTCAAAATACGGCGAGTTGCTAAGGTCAATGCCCTTGGAAAACGTTTTCGTTTTTCGGCTGTAGCTGTAGTAGGTGACGGTAAAGGCCATATCGGGGTTGGTGTTGGTAAAGCCGGTGAAGTAATCTTAGCAATCACTAAAGCAAAAGAAAAGGCAAAACAGGCTATTGTCAAAGTACCAGTCGTGAATGGTACTATACCTCATAAAATTATTGGTGTGCATGGTGCTAGTAAAGTTCTACTTAAACCAGCAAGTCCCGGTACTGGTATTATTGCCGGAGCAGGGGTCAGGGCGGTAATGGAGCAGGTTGGTATCAATGATATTTTAACTAAGAGCCTGGGGTCAAATAATTCAATGAATGTTGTCAAGGCCACTTTAAATGCCCTTATAAATCTTCATGATGCAGTTTCAGTAGCCAACCGTCGCGGAATAACTATCCCGGAAATATTTAATTGATCATGGTAAAAGTAAAACAGAAAAAATTACGAATTACTCAGATCCGCAGTAAAATTGGCTATTCGAAAAAAGCCAAATTAACTCTGGCTGCCTTAGGTTTACGGAAAATACATCAGACAGTCGAGCTGAATGATACTGCTGCCATCCGCGGAATGATACGAGTAATTGACTATTTAGTTAGATTTGAGGAAGTGGCATGAAGTTAGGCTCATTAAAACCAGCCGAAGGTGCTACTAAAAAAACAAAACGACTTGGACGTGGTCAAGCTTCCGGAACAGGTAAAACAGCCGGACGCGGTCATAAAGGAGCCGGTAGCCGTAGTGGGAATAAAAAACGGCCCTGGTTTGAAGGTGGACAAATGCCGCTCTTGAGACGATTGCCGAAACGTGGATTTTCTAACTATCCCTTCAAAAAAGAAGTGTACATCATCAATATCGATACTATCGAGAAGATCGGGTTGGATAAAGTGGATATTGAAATACTGTACGAAAAAGGGGTGATTAAAAATACACAAACAGTGGTAAAAGTACTGGCTGATGGTAATCTGACCAAAGCGGTTCAAGTAACTGCTAATGCTTTCAGCAAGTCAGCAATTGAAAAAATTGAAAAAGCAGGAGGTTCAGCTATATTCCTGTGATTGATAAATTTCGTAACATCTTCAACATACCTGAATTACGTAAGCGAATTCTCTTCAGCCTCGGTATTCTGTTTGTTGTGCGGATCGGAGCCCATGTTCCAATTCCGGGAATTGATGGAGAAGCCCTGGGCGCTGCAGTACAGAATTTTCAGAATACATTATTTGGTCTGTACGATTTATTTGCCGGTGGTGCATTTCAGAAAGCTACCTTGTTTGCACTGGGTATTATGCCCTATATATCCGCCTCAATTATCATCCAGTTGATGAGTTCGGTTGTACCCTATTTCCAGCGATTGGACAAAGAGGGCGAAGAGGGACGCAAGAAAAAAACCCAGTTGACACGCTATGGAACTGTCGGGATTGCCCTTATGCAATCCTATGGTGTTTCAATCTTTTTAGAATCGCTTACAGCAAATCTTGGCGGTGTATCCGTTGCAGTTGTTCCATTCCCGGGAATCGGTTTCAAATTTGTGGCGATGATTTGTATGGTTACCGGCGTGATTCTGATTATGTGGCTGGGGGAACGGATCACCGAACGTGGTATCGGGAACGGTATATCGCTGATTATTATGGTTGGTATTATAGCCCGCCTGCCAAACGTGATTATCAGTGAAATATCCATGATTAGAGAAGGTGTGCGCGGTTTGTTACAGGAAGTAATCCTGCTGGCTATCATGTTCATTATTGTTGCCTTTGTGGTACTCCTTACTCAGGGTACGCGAAAAATTCCGGTCCAATATGCCAAACGGGTTATTGGCCGTAAAGTCTATGGCGGGCAATCCACACATATTCCTTTGCGGGTCAACACTTCCGGTGTTATGCCGATTATATTTGCGAGTTCGATTATGTTAATTCCCAGTACGGTGGCCACCTTCTTCAGCGAAAGCGAAGTGATGCAGGGTATGATGCGCGCGTTTTCAGTAACGCATTGGTTCTACTGGCTGATTTTTGGCTCAATGATTATTTTCTTTACCTATTTTTACACTGCCATAGCCTTCGATCCGGTACAGGTTGCGAGTCAAATGAAACAGCATGGTGGTTTTATTCCTGGTATTCGCCCAGGTAAAAAGACCTCTGAATACATTGATAATATTCTTACACGCGTTACGCTACCCGGATCTTTTTTCCTTGCTTTCATTGCTATCTTCCCCTATATCTTGATGAATATAATGGATGTTGGATATGACTTAGCATCATTTTTTGGTGGAACGAGTTTGTTGATTATCGTTGGTGTTGCCTTAGATACCCTGCAACAGATCGAGTCACATTTAATGATGCGTCATTATGATGGTTTCCTCTCCAAAGGAAAATTGCGCGGAAGGAGACGGATGTAATGGTACGAATCCGTACTAAACGAGAGATTGAACTTATCCGTGAAAGTTGTCAAATTGTGGCTGATACTCTTAGTATGCTCAATGAGCATATTAAACCTGGAGTAAGCACTCATGATTTAGACCGTATGGCGGAGGAGTTTATCGTTTCGCGCGGCGGTCGTCCGGCTTTTAAGGGTTACATGGGATTTCCGGCATCACTATGTATTTCGATTGATGATGTGGTTGTCCATGGTATCCCTGGAAAAGAAAAATTACATGACGGTCAGGTTGTGGGCATCGATTGCGGTGTGGAAAAAAATGGATATTATGGCGATGCCGCCCGAACATATGCTGTGGGCAGCATTGACAATAGTACCCAGCGATTAATGGACATAACTCAGGAAGCTTTAATGCTGGGTATTAATCAGGCTCGGGCTGGTAATTATGTCTCTGATATTGGTCATGCCATTCAGACCTATGTAGAATCTCATGGTTATTCGGTTGTACGTGAACTGGTGGGTCACGGTGTAGGTACAGAGCTGCATGAGGAACCACAAATTCCGAATTTTGGTGTGCCCCGGCAAGGCTATCAGTTAAAGGCCGGGATGTGTCTCGCTATTGAGCCGATGATCAATAAGGGAGCCAAAGAAGTATTTACCGAACAGGATGGTTGGACGGTACGCACACTGGATGGGCAAGTTTCCGTCCATTTTGAACATACGGTAGCAATTACGGAGAATGGGGCAAAAATTCTCAGTCAGAGGAAAAATTAAATGGCCAAAGAACAACCGATTACAATTGATGGAATAATAAAGGAAACCCTTCCGAATGCAATGTTTAGGGTTGAAATTGATATTGGTGGTAAGAAACACGAAGTGTTGGCGCATGTGAGTGGAAAAATGCGAATGCATTTTATAAAAATTTTACCGGGTGATGTAGTTACACTGGAAATATCACCTTACGATTTAAATCGTGGTAGAATTACGTACCGAAAGAAATAGAGGAATAATGAAAGTTCGTCCTTCTGTAAAAAGAATTTGTTTAAAATGTAAAATCATCAGACGCCATGGAAAAGTACTGGTGATCTGTTCTAATCCGAAACATAAGCAGAGACAGGGATAGGAGGATATTGTGGCACGTTTAGTTGGTGTTGATATTCCCCGCGATAAAAAAATCGCTTATTCGCTCCGTTACATCTATGGTATTGGCTTAACTAAGGCCTTAGCGACCTGTAAAAAAGCAGGTGTAGATCCTGATGTACGCGTAAAAGAATTAAATGAAGGACAAGTTGCAGCGATTCGAGAGGCAATCACGAAATTGGAACTAAAAGTAGAAGGTGAATTGCGGGCAGAAGTTGCTATGAATATTAAACGGTTAAAGGACATTGGCAGTTATCGCGGACTCCGACATCGCAGAGGAATGCCGGTAAATGGTCAACGGACCAAAACCAATGCCCGTACCCGGAAAGGCCGGAAACGTACCGTCGGTCTCGGTAGAAAAGGTCCCACTGGTAAGAAAGGGTAAGTAATTGGCTAAAGATACCAAAAGAAAGAAAAAAAAGGGGTCGGTAGAACCCATGGGTATTGCACATATAAAGGCATCTTATAACAACACACATATTTCTTTAACTGATCGATATGGTAATGTGATAACATGGGCAACCGCTGGTACATCCGGTTTCAAAGGTTCACGAAAAAATACAGCTTATGCCGCTACTCAAGCCGCTACTAGTGCAGCTAAAGATGCAATAACCAGGGGATTGAAATCGGTGGAAGTGCGTGTCAAAGGCGCCGGTGCAGGCCGTGAATCGGCTATTCGTACCCTGGCAGTTGCGGGACTTGAGATCACCGCAATTCGTGATGTGACGCCCTTGCCACACAATGGTTGCAGACCACCAAAAAGACGTAGAGTATAAATAGGATAAGGTAATTATGGCTCGGTATCGAGATTCAGTATGTAAACTTTGCCGAAGAGAAGGTGAGAAGCTCTTTCTGAAAGGTAACCGTTGTTTATCAACGAAATGTTCCTTTGATCGGAAGTCTTATGTCCCCGGTCAACATGGACAATCCCGTCGAAGGAGATTATCCAACTACGGTCTCCAATTAAGGGAAAAACAAAAGATTAAACGCATGTACGGGGTTTTAGAACAGCAGTTTCGGAATTATTTTAAAAAAGCCGATTTGATGAAAGGCGAAACAGGAACAAATTTGATGCAATTATTGGAGCGGCGGCTGGATAATGTGGTTTTCCGCCTAGGTTTCGCACCGTCCCATGCTGCAGCTCGACAACTTGTTTCGCATCGCCATTTTCTAATAAATAATAAAGTAGTCAATATTCCCTCATATTTAGTCAGTCCCGGTGAATTAATTCAAGTTAGGGATAAAAGTCGTAAGATGGACGCGATCCTCGATTCAATTCGTCGAATCAAGGGTGATCTTGATCTTTCCTGGTTAGAAATTGACAAGGCCAAAATGAAGGGAACTGTTATTGCCATTCCGGATCGGGATCAGATGAATATTGAAGTTAATGAACGTCTGGTCGTTGAACTGTACTCCAAATAATCAAGAAAATACTAGCTTAGGATACTCATTTCTATGAGCACAGATTCAAAAATTAAAATTTCTGTTGTTGAAGTAGAACAAACGGACAAATACGGAAAGTTCGTAATCCAACCTTTAGAACGCGGGTACGGTGTAACCCTGGGTAGTGCCTTACGTCGTGTTTTGTTAACCAGTGTTCCGGGGGCGGCGATCACATCTATAAAAATAGAAGATGTACTGCACGAATTTTCGACGATTAAAGGGATTAAGGAAGATATTGCGGACCTCATCTTGAATTTAAAAGGTGTTCGATTCAAGCTCACCGATCAGGTTCCAGATAAAGTTGAATTAGTTTTAGAAGGTGAAGGTGTTTTTACTGCCGCCGATATCCAGGAAATTAGCGATGAGTTTGAAATTCTTAATCCTGATCACTACATCACCGAATACTCGCTTGATCAAAAACTGAATATTGAATTCAAGATGGGTATTGGAAAAGGCTATATTCCCGCTGAAGAAAATGTAATACCCAATGCCCCAATCGGAACCATTGCGATTGACAGTATATTCAATCCGGTCACCAAAGTGACCTTTGATGTACAACCGGTTCCCGGAGCAAAAGACCCAATCGAGATACTTACGATCGATATTAATACCGATGGATCAATTTTGCCAGGCGATGTCCTCAGTTATTCTTCCAAAGTCCTGATTGATCATTTCAAGATTATTGAAATGATAAGTAAACCAAAAGTTCTGGAAGTTACCGAAGGTGTCAGTGAAGAAGTATTGAAGATCAGAGGATTACTCAATTCAACCATCGATGAAATGGAACTATCAGTTCGCAGCCACAATTGCTTGCAAGCCGCTGGAATCAAGTACATCTATGAATTAGTGAATAAAGAAGAAAATGCCATGCTGAAGTATAAAAACTTTGGTCGTAAATCGCTTACGGAGCTAGTTGAAAAACTGGACGAGATGGGATTGCATTTCGGCATGGACGTCGACAAATATTTAATTGATGAATCAGTGTAGGGAATTATGAGGCACCAAAAATCCAGTAGAAAACTAGGCCGGACTGCTGCTCATCGGAAAGCGACGTTGTCAAATATGGCGGCTGCGTTAATTACGTATAAAAAGATTAAGACTACCGATGCACGTGCCAAAGAATTGCGACGTTTTATAGAACCATTGATCACTTTTGCCAAACGTGGTGATTTGCATGCTAGGCGCCAAGTGTTAAAGAAAATCCGTCACAAGAATATTGTAAATACATTATTTAACGATGTAGCGCCCGTTTATTCAGACAGAAACGGCGGGTATACACGTATAACCAAACTTGGTTTTCGCGATAATGACCGTGCTTCTATTTCCTTAATTGAATTAATAGATATGGTTGGTATTGAATCCACGGAGAAAGATAAAAAGGGCAAAAAGAAGAAAGCATCGCCGTCTGATGCTTCCAAGGATAAAACGAAGTAATTTTTGAACCTGAGATAAATTCTTGAAAACTTTCAAGATCCATATTAGCAGGGCAGCCATAGTTGCCCTTCTTTTTATCCTTAATCCGGGCCTAGCTCAGGATACCGATTCATATTTTCAGCAACGTTGTCTATGGGTTGTACGCAGTAATATCACCACCGCCAAGGCAATTGATAAATTATTACAATTTTCACAGATAAATAAATTTAACCATCTGATTGTACAGGTGCGTGGACGCGGAGATGCATATTATAATTCAACACTGGTTGTCAGGGCCAGGATGCTTAGAAACGCTACCTTTGATCCATTGGCATATCTAATTCAGAAAGCTCACTTAAGAGGTATAAAAGTTCATGCTTGGGTAAATGTGTATCTGGTTTGGTCAGATAAATCCGTACCATACAGCACTAATCATATTTTATACCAACATCCTGAATGGCTTGACATTCCTGAAGCCGGACGAATGCAGGCCAGTGAGCTGGTACGGAATATGGAGCGTTTACGGGAGGGACATGAGGGTCTATACTTGTCGCCAGGTCACCCCGATGTGCCAGATCACCTGTTAAAGGTTTTCCGTGAAATCGTAGAAAAATATGATATTGATGGCTTACATTTAGATTATATTCGCTATCAGGATGCTGATTTTGGTCGCAATCCGATAGCAAGACAAATTTATGAACGGTACAATGGCGATGATCCCTGGGTGTTGCTTTCATCACATAGCCGTTGGCGCGGTAATGAAAAGCAATACGTCAGTAGGTTGAGAAAGTGGAATGATTATCGGCGTTATTCAGTGACTGATTTGGTTAAACAGATCCATTTAATGGTTAAAGATATACGGCCTGAATGTATTCTTTCTGCCGCGGTAAAACCGAATCTTTATCAAGCCCGTGACAATTTCTTCCAGGAGTGGGATGTTTGGCTGGCAGCCGGCTATCTGGATTGGGCTTTCCCCATGAATTATACTCAGAATTTGCGTGATTTTGCCAGTAATATTGAAAGTATTTATGATAACATACCTTCTAAATATCGTGATCGAATCATGATGGGGCTGGCTGCCTACAATCAGCCGTCGGACGAAGTCGTTGATAAATTGAAATATACACGGATAACCCGGTTCACCGGAGTCTGTCTGTTCTCGTACAATACTTTTAAACAGAATCCGGACTATATCCAGCCTATCCATATCGAGATCAATAAATAACACGCGCTGGTCAGTTCTGGTTATCAATAATAAATTAGACTATGTCTTTTAACACGATAAATCAGAGTTAAAGTATGGCAGGAATGGTAGTGAAATTGGAATTAGATCCAGTGCAGTGGACCGAAAACCAGCTTAGGTCAAATGTAATATCAATGAGGTAATTTCATAAGATGCGTATCAAACTAATTAATCCCAAGGAAATAGCAACTTTCCATACGGAAAGTGGTTCGGTACAACGGTCACATCACCAAGATATCCTGATAGCTGATGATAGAATTGAGGCAATTGGGAATAATATCGGTTCGGTGGACCATGAAATCGATTGTTCCGGCAGATTAGTTACACCCGGATTTGTTGATCCGCATACTCACCCGGTTTTTTGGGCCGGGCGCGAAATGGAATTTGCTCAGCGAATTGCCGGCGCATCCTACCAGGAAATTGCCGCCCAAGGTGGTGGCATTCAATCCAGCATAGCAGGTGTACGCAATGCCGATCACAATGATTTGAAGCAGATTGTACGAAAGCGTCTGGATCGCTTTCTAAAGCTTGGTACTACTACTATTGAGGCTAAAAGCGGCTATGGTTTGACTACCGCAGCGGAATTGAAATCACTGGCAATTCTCGGTGAGCTGGCGGATGAGCATCCGCTTGATATTGTATCGACTTTCCTCGGTGCCCATGCATTTCCAGCCGAATATTCCGACGATCATGATGCTTATGTTGATTTGCTGTGCGATGAAATGATTCCGGCTGTGGCGGAACAAGGTATTGCTGAATTTTGTGATGTGTTTTGTGAGAATGGCTATTTTACGGTGGAACAATCTCGGAAAATATTAAATACTGCGCGCAATTATGAATTGATTCCGCGCTTGCATGCCGATGAATTTGAGGATTCGGGAGCAGCGGAATTGGCGTCTGAAGTCAGGGCAATTTCCGCTGATCATCTAATGGCTGTTAGCCCCGCGGGGATGGCTGCGTTGGAACATTCCGGAGTTATCGCCACGTTATTGCCCGGTACGACATTTTTCCTCGGACAAAATACATATGCTCCGGCGCGCGAGCTATTGGATCGGGGTATCAGAGTTGCTTTAGCCACTGACTTCAATCCCGGTAGCAGTCATATCCAATCTATGCCGTTTATTATATCATTGGCTTGTCTCTATCTGGGGATGACTGTTGAAGAAGCTTTCGCCGCTGCCACATATCATGCTGCCCAAGCGCTTGGTAGACAAAATGATCTTGGTACACTGGAACCGGGAAAAAAAGCTGATTTGATAATTTGGAATATTGGCAGCCTGTTGGAAATTCCATATCATGTGACCGATTTACCAATCCACAATGTGATAAAAGAAGGACAACCAATTTTTGAGCTTGACTGAGGTAAATGAGCACAGTAAACTCGCTTAACTGTTTGATAAGGATAATAATCAGACCATGAAAAAATCTACATCATATCTCATACTGCTGACCCTGCTCATGATCAGTGCCCAGCCACTGCTTGCCAATTATGCCTTTTATCGAACGGTAATAAACACCTGTAAGGCATATCGCGTGGATGTGAAGGAACAAGAAATGTCCTTTACAACTCAGGATGGTAAAATTTTGGCCTTTAAAATGAACCTAACCAGTATGCGTAATAATTTTGATATGGTTCTATTGGTTGGTTTCATTTCTGCGGGCCAGGCGATCAGGCATCAAAAGCAGTTGGCTGAAAAAATGCAAAGAAGCGGACGCAAATTTGACGCGGAAATTCCTACTGAAGTTGAGATATCAGTAATAATCCCCATGGCTAATGATAACATGATAGTAATGGCTACCGCCAGCACGGATTTGGTAATCCAACTTTCGGAAGGAACAATAAATTCCGGTGGGTTTATGCGGCAAATCAAAGATTCAATCCAAACACTTTAAGGAGGACATATGGATCCCTTTGGACTACAAACAACTCTTTTAAACTACCTGCGAGCCTTAGGTTGGTCAGTCGTCGCTGCGGTAGGATTTTCAATTGGTATCGGCTTGGCTATTAAAGTTTTTGCCTGGTTATCAACTGATATTGACGAATGGGCTGAAATCAAAAAGGGAAACATGGGCGTATCCCTGATTTTTGTCTCGCTGATCGTAATGGTAGGTTTATTGGTTTTCAAGGTTATATAATAATAATCGACTATCGACGAAAAGGGCTCTCCGGAGCCCTTTTCTATTTATATTCCGCCGAAACCGGGCTAATCATTACCGACAATCCAATCCGGTCAATTATAGTATCATAGGTGATTAATTTCACCCGCTTCTGCCCTAATAATTTAGTAAAACTTGAATCAGTCAATGCTGTCAACGGTCTTTTAAAAGTGTACCAATTTCGGTCGTGAAAAGTGTACCAGTTTAGTTTCATGATTTTCATATTAATGTTTTTGGACTTTATTATTTCGCAGCAGACTCTGTTAAAGAGTCAGATAGACTGATCGGT
>JABMQW010000215.1 GCA_013203115.1 Fidelibacterota bacterium | reverse complement strand
GTGTTATAGCTTGCTGAGGAAGCCCTAATTAGTAGCAGCAAAGTATTCATCACGCACCCAAAGCGCAGTGATAAAGTTTTTAAGTCCTCAGTTAAATTCTGTAACCTATGTCTATCACGTAACACTCCTTGTGTCTTGCTAATTATTGATTACTCGCATTTGTTGACGGGTTTAATTTCACCCATGCGATATTCTCGGGGAGATTTCACCGCTAACGAAGCACAGGCACAAGCCATTACCCATCCGCCGTCCCCTTTGATGGTCGTGGCCGGAGCCGGAACAGGCAAGACGACTACCCTGATCCAGCGGATTACATATTTGATCGATGAGCATGCCATCGATCCGGCTACGATCCTGGCGATCACCTACACCGAAAAGGCCGCCCAGGAATTGAAGGACCGGATTCTGGCCGAAGTGGGTACAGCCGCCGAGCCACTGACGGTAGGCACCTTCCATGCTTTTTGTTATTCCATCGTCCGTGAATTCGGTTATCGTCCCGAGCACCAACCGATCCTAATCGAGGAAGGTGATGCCATCTTCATGCTCCTGAACCGCTTCGATGAACTGGGGCCGTTTGTATCCCGGGAATTACCCCTGGACCCGGTCCGGGCCGTCAGCGAATCTTTTTTACCTTTCCTGAAACGCTTGCAGGATGAGTTGATCACTCCGGAGCACATTACGGTACCGGAAGCCACTGAAGATCCGGTTAAAGCAGAATATATCGCTCAACTACAGGATCTGCTGAGGGTAGCCCGGCGCTACCAGCAATGGAAACAGGCTGCTAATCTGGTGGATTATGGTGACATGATTCAATACTGCTATGATCTCTTAAATGATCCCCGCCTGCTGCCGAAACTGCAGCAGCGCTACCGGCACCTGATCATTGATGAATTCCAGGACAATAATTTCGCCCTGAACGAAATAATTCACCGGCTGGGTGGAAAACGCCAGAGTATTACAGTCGTGGGCGACGATGATCAAGTAATCTTCAGTTTTCGTGGGGCCAGCGCCTATAATATTTCCGATTTTCGCCAACGCTATCATCAGCATCCCGGCTACGCTGAAATCACCCTGACTGAAAATTACCGGTCCTGCCAACCGATCCTCACAGCGGCTAACGCGGTGATCGCCAACAACCAGGAGCGGATTCCCAAAAACCTGGTCAATCCTCTGCGACCCCAGGGAAGTCGGCCGCATCTGATTCAGGGAACTACCAACCAGCAAAACGCTGCCCTGCCTGATCTGGTAAAGGATTCTCTTGATCAAGGGTTTACACCCAGTGATATAACAATCCTCTGCCGTACCCGCTCGCAGGTCAAGGAAGCAGCCCACCAGTTGGAGCTGGCTCGGGTACCGGTCAATGTATTCATCGCCGAATATTTCCAGTTATCGGTGATCCGGGATCTGCTGGCCTGGTGCCAGGTGGCTGGCCGCGGCACCCATTCCGATGCGGCCTTTTACCGCCTGTTATGTGCGGCGATCGGGCCGAGCACCGCCCGGAAATTCTACCGGGTCCATCCCCGCCGCGATCTAACCAGCCGCCTGGAACTGCTACGCCCCCAAGAGAAGGAATCCCCGGAACTGGCCGACCTTTACCGGTTAATCGATCATTTCCGGGAGCAAGCCCTGGGACAGGGCCGAACAGCCGCCGAAATGGTCGTGGAAATCTGCCGGGCAACACGGCTGCTGTCACCTTACGTCCGGCGTTATGAATTGACCGACCGCACAGCACTGGCTAATGCGGGTGATTTTATCAGCCGCGCCCTGGCATTTAATAGACGCCACCCGGCCAACAATTCTTTACGGAATTTCACGCACTACATGGAAACGCTGGAACGATCCAACATCATAGCGGCCCGGGAACCACGACCGTTGAACTACCGCAACGCGATCCTGGTCCAGACCATTCACAAGGCCAAGGGACTGGAATACCCGGTGGTCATAATTCCATACAATCAAGTGCAGCGTTTCCCACTCAATTACCGGCCCGGAAAATTTATAAATACACCGCCGGCAGACTGTTTGCGAACCAGTGCCACTGCAATTTCTGATCCTAAAGACCTGCACCGCCAGGAGGAACGGCGGTTGTTTTACGTGGCCATGACCAGAGCTAAAGACAAATTACTGCTCCTGGCTCCCCCGAAACGCACTTCCCCATTTATCAAAGAAATCCCTGCTGCTCTAATCAGGACAACTACAATGGCTGAAGCAAAAACCACCCCCAATTCCGCGCAAGAAAATGATTTGCGGATTATTTATGAACAGCGGCTGGCAGCCGCCATCTCCCAGGATCAGTACGATCTTTCACGTGACCTGATCAATGCCCTGGAACGTCTGCAGGCTCTGGCTCGCGGAAAAACAGTTACCTGGGGCGATTCCGATTGGGAAACCGAATTACAAGCCCGGTTGAAAAAACAGCCGTTACCGGCGGTACCGGAACATCCCGTTCTGTCGGCCAGCGCGATCGAGACCTATGTTCAGTGCCCATTGAAATACCGTCTTGCCTATATCGACAATATTCCCGAGACAGCCGAAAAACCGCAGTTGGTTTTTGGTAATATCATTCACCAAGTGCTGGAATATTTTCACCGCGACAATCTCCATACCGAACGAGAATTACTGGATCTGCTGGAGCGTTTCTGGCAGTCGGAGGGCTTCGATTATGAATCACGGGAAATCAGCTTCAAGGAGCAGGGTGTGGATTTGCTAAAACGGTACTACCGGTATATTCAAGCCAATCCACCGGAGGTCCTGGAAATGGAATATCAATTTAAATTTGAGCTGGATTTCTGCACGATTGTCGGCAAAATCGACCGAATCGACCGCATCGCCGATGGCTTGAAAGTGGTGGACTACAAAACCGGGAAAACAGTAACCAAACCACAGAACAGTCTGCAGCTAGCAGTGTACTGTCTTTATCTGACACAGCATACTACAGGGAAACTCCGCGGTTTGCCGGCCCAGGCCAGTTTACTCTTTCTGCGAGAGAGCGATCAGCCGGAACACAGTTACAGTTTTTCCGGCTCTGAACTGGAAGGCTTCAAAGCGCAAATTAATCAGGTGGTGGTAGGAATAAAAAACCGGGAATTTGAATTTAAAAAAGGCCGCCGCTGTGACTGGTGCGATTACAAAACACTGCTCTGTCCGGCCTGGGAGGAGGGGAAGTAAGTCAGAGGTCAGTAGTCAATGGTCAATGGTCAGTAAATTGAAATTCCGGATAAACCGCAAACTGCGATGTGATAAATCCCGATGTTAGCCTTTGGATTAAGCTTGGGATTCTTCGGTCGCTACACTCTTTCTGATAGACAACAATTAAATTTTATGCTCTTGGGAACGCAGTGTCCGGGTTGTTAATGTTTCATTGGAGCTGGCGGATCCGAACCTCGATATCCTTTTCATCTTCCAGGAGTTTAACCAGCTCCCGGGGATCGGTGGAACCGTAGTGATAGGGATACAATATTTCGGGCCGGAAAACCCGGGCGGCATCAGCCACCATTTCGGGAGTCATGGTATAAGGCAGGTTCATTGGTAAAAAAGCTATATCGATGTTTTCCAGGGCTTTCATTTCCGGTATATTTTCGGTATCACCAGCCACATAAATCCGTTTGTCAGCGATGGTAAGCACATAGCCGTTACCCACCCCCTGGGGATGGAATGGTTTTCCCGGAGAGCGTTCATGCACAATATTATAAGCCGGAACTACCTCAATTTTTATCCACTCCAAATCGATCTTGGCACCATTATTCAGGACTTTCCCACCGGTAACTTGGTCTGAGCACTTCCGGGTATAGATCAGTTGGGTACGTTTATTTATGACCCTTTTGATAGCATCTTCATCCAGATGATCGAAATGTTCGTGGGTGATCAGGATCAGATCGGCGGCGGGCAAAGTGGAATAATCGGCTTCCTGCAGGACCGGATCAATATGAATGATCTTGTGATTAAATTCAAACATCAGGCTGGCATGGCCAATAAAAGTCAGTTTCAAATCACCACCGGAAGTGGTGATAATATCGGACTCAAATTCCTCCTGCATATTTCCTCCTGAAATCTGACATAGTGTGAAAAAGAGTATTATCAAAAAGAACCTGTTCACCCAGCATATCCTCTTACGGTTAATTTTGCAAAAGCATGGTAAAATCGATTACCGCCTCCAGGTCATTCCCACTGATTTGTACCGTTGTTGGTTGATAATCAACAATATCATCAGCCCAGAATTCGATCAAGCCACTTGTGAAATTACGGCTGAATAACAAAGTGTCATTATTAGCCAGTACAGTGATATTACCACTTCCTTTATGATAATTTGTGATGAATAGATTGGTATACAGCACAGCAGTTATATCGGTCAGGTTAATCGATAAGGAATAGGTATGATTAAAAGAATAATCATCAGCATCCAATAGATATTTGAAACTATCAGTCCAATCTATAATGACAGGGAAATTTTTATCGACCCCATAGAGTGGTCCTTCTTTGTCGGTATTTTTAATCAGGGCAAAATGAATTATTCCAGTGAAATTATTACCACGAAATTTCAATTTTTGAGGCATTATTTCAGCCGCAGAATATAACGGATTGATTATTCCATTTCCAGTAACATCAACCCAAAAAGTCTTCACATTATTTTCAGTATACAACTCGATAAAGGCCGTGTCTCCTCCACTGTACCCGGTGATAATAAGCGAAATTGATAAAAAATCCACCGAATCGACAAAACTGAGCTCCAGCGGATAGCTTTCTTCAAAAGTATACTTGCTGGCTTTGAGATTTAAGGTGAAGGCGGTCTTGGTATTGATCACCGCCGGGAGGTTTTCCAGCAGGCCGTCATCGTATTCCTCCGGTCCCACACAAGCAATTATTGACAACAGAAACAGTATACACAAAAACATACACACCTTCCGCACTCTAATGTTTTGCACTTCTTTCAATCCTCCAGTAGGTCCGGTTCCTGCTCAAGTTGCAGGCCGGTAATTTTATCCATTGGTTTCTGCAGTTGGTTACTGCGGGTGGTCGCCAGATCATCGTAATGATTCTGCACGGCGCTTAGTGATTTACCCATTGCTTCAATTTTTTCGTTGAATTTCAACCACTGCTGCTTGAAATCCTGTACCAATTGCTGCATTTCCCCGGCCTGTGTTTCCATGGCAAAATTGTCCACCGTCTGGCGGATCAACGACAATACGGCATAGAGCGTGACCGGCGAACACAGGATGATCTTCCTGGACAGGGAAAAATCGATCAACTTATTATCCTCCCGGTTAAGGAAGGCATAAATACTCTCATTGGGGATAAACAACAGTACGTAGTTAACGGTTCCACCGGCCGGATCAATATAATCACGCTTGGCAATAGTGTTGATGTGAAAACGTACATCCTTCAGGAATTGCTTTTTTTCACTATCCCGTTCCTCATCTTTTTCGGCAGCTATATACTTCTCGTAATGGGCCAGTGGAAATTTTACATCCATGTTGATGCGTTTATCGTGAGGCAGTAAAAATGTATAATCAGGGCGGGTTCCGCCCTCGACAACTTGTTTATTATAATTAATCCCTTCCACCAGACCGATAAAATTAAGGATATCCTCCACCATCCGTTCGCCCCACTGACCACGGGCTTGGGAACTGGACAGAATTTGCCGTAATTGCCCGGTAGTATCGCTTAATTTGGAAATCCCCTGCTGCGATTCTTGCAAATGTCCTTTCAATTCCGCTGTCTGCCGGTTAAGGTGTTCTAACTGGATTTTCATATCCCTGACCGTATTATCGATCAATTTTTTCTTCTCGTCCAGTTGACCATCTGATGACTTCAGCAGGGCATCAAACTGACTCTGGGCCAGTTCTAAAAATATTTTCTGATTTTCAGACAGGGCTTCCTTGGATAGACTGCCGAAAGCATCTTCCAATTGCTTTTGATTGGCCTGGACCGCTTGCATTTCCCGCTGGCGAACAAACCAGATCAGGATGCCCCCGCTGATAAATCCAATTATGAATAGTATGATTCCGGTATATATTGACATATCAAAAAATACGGAATCGCCGGGAAATGCAAAAGAGTTAGAATGGGAAATTGCCCACCCCCCGTTTTTTAGAATGGGTTGAACAGGACAATCTGATCGGGGTTATCACGAGCAGCTATGGCAAGTGGCCTGAAGGTTCTCACCCCTG
>JABMQW010000030.1 GCA_013203115.1 Fidelibacterota bacterium | reverse complement strand
ATCGGAGAATAAACATAATTTTTTTATCAGAATTGCCTGTCGCTTTTGAAGTGCCGAGCAATAATAAAAGGAGCTAATAATGATCAAAACTAATAATCTGGTGAAGGTATTTACAACCGAAGAAGTGGAAACCACCGCTTTAAACAATGTAAACCTGGAAGTGAAAGAAGGCGAATTCGTTGCCGTGATGGGACCATCCGGATGTGGAAAATCAACCTTATTGAATGTCCTGGGTCTCCTGGACAACCCTACCGATGGTGAATACCATTTCCTGGGCTATGAAGTGTCCAAATATTCCGAACGGCAGCGGGCTAATCTGCGCAAAGAAAACATTGGTTTCGTCTTTCAGAGTTTTAATCTGATTGATGAATTAACCGTTTTCGAAAATGTTGAACTACCACTATTATATCTAAACGTACCCTCTGCAAAACGCAAGGAGAAAGTCAATGCTGTTCTTGAACAAATGGACATCATTCATCGCAGCGGACATTTCCCGCAACAGCTTTCCGGCGGTCAGCAACAGAGGGTGGCTGTTTCACGCGCGCTGGTTTCGAATCCCAAGATGATTTTAGCGGATGAACCTACGGGAAATCTCGACTCATCCAACGGTGATGAAGTAATGAAACTGCTGACCGAGTTGAATGCTAATGGCACCACAATCGTGATGGTAACGCACTCACCAGCCTATGCCGAATATGCCCATCGGTCAGTACATCTGTTTGACGGCCAGATCGTAACTGAAAACATCAACGGCAAATTTCACGTTTAATCCATACTACGATCCGCCTATAATTTTTTAAGCGGACTGAAATTCCAATTGATATTAGGTGAATACCATGATGATCAGCAATTATCTTAAAACCGCCGTACGTAATCTCTGGAAACACCGGGGACATTCCCTGATAAATCTGTTGGGCCTATCAATCGGTATGGCTTGTTGTATTCTGATCGTAGCCTGGGTAACCAATGAACTGAGCTTCGATCGCTTCCACAATAAAGCCGACCGGATTTATCGCCTGGGTCTGGAAGCGGACCTGGGGACCCATCTAAAAGCACCCATAACTAATGGTCCCGCCGGACCGGCGATTGTGGAACAATATCCCGAAGTATTGAATGCAGTCAGGATCACCGGACCTGAAAACGTACCGGCCAAATACGAAGATCGTCAATTTACGGAAAAGAACGTCACCTACGCCGACCGGGATTTTTTCCAAGTCTTCTCGTTCCCCCTGCTGCAGGGTAATCCGGCCACCGTCCTTGAAACGGCCAATACCGTCGTTATTGCGGAGGCAATGGTACCCAAATACTTCGATAATATTGATCCGATTGGCAAGATCATCAAGATTGGTGGAATTGATTATACCGTGACCGGAATTATGGCGGATTTTCCCCGAAACTCACAACTCCAGTTCAATATGCTTTGCTCCTTTGAAACCTTGGCCAAATTGAGCCCGCAACGGGTGGAAGAATGGATGGCCTTCTCTATGGGGACTTACCTCTTATTAGCGGAGAACGTTGACCCGGCAGCCCTGGAAGCGAAATTCCCCGAGCTGGTTGATGCTCACCTGGGTCCAATTATGCAGGCAATTGGTGGATCAATCGAATTCTGGCTTCAGTCAATGACAGATGTCCATCTCCATTCCGACATGGCTATTGATTTGGATAATAATGGTAATATCGTTTACATTTATTTATTCTCGGGAATTGCCCTACTGGTGCTACTAATGGCCTGTTTCAACTTTATCAATCTCTCCACTGCCCTGGCCGCCCTGCGAGCCAAGGAAGTTGGTATCCGCAAAACCCTGGGGGCTAATCGCAAGCAATTGATGATCCAGTTCCTCAGCGAATCGGTTGTGTTGAGTCTGCTGGCAATCGTGTTAACTGTGTTATTGCTGGAAACTTTCTCCGCTAATATTCAGACTCTGAGCGCCTACACTCTGGATCTGCCCTATATCAAGCTCTGGTGGCTAATCCCCGCTTTGCTCGGCTTGGCTCTACTCACGGGCTTGCTGGCCGGGGCTTATCCCGCCCTTTATCTGTCAGCGTATGAACCTAATGAAATCCTGGGCAGTAAGCTGAAGCGCGGTGCTGCTAATTCCCGGCTCAGACAGATTCTGGTGGTGTCCCAGTTCGCGATCACAATCATGTTATTAATCGGAACATCAACCATTGTCCGTCAGATCAATTATATCAACAATAAGCCAATGGGTTTTTCCAAAGATAATATCTTGTTTATAACCGACACCGATCAGCCGGGCATTCCACCGATTCAGTTGCTGTGTGATGAATTCAGCCGGGTTCCGGGGGTTACCCATGCCACTGCCGCTTCCCACCTCCCCAGCGTTGGGATTCATAAAAGCATTTTCCTGCCGGAAGGTTTCGCCCAGGAAGAGGCCCAGACTATGGATAATATAAGTATCGATGCCAACTATTTGGCGGCTCTGGATATGAAGTTAGCCAGCGGCCGTAATTTCTCGGCTGACCTGGCATCCGACTCCAGCACAGCCTGTATGATCAATGTTACCGCTGCCCGGCGTTTTGGCTGGGACGAGCCAATCGGTAAAAAATTCCATTTCAACAATATGCCCGGTAGGGATGAAGAACCGTATACCATGTCCGTGATCGGCGTAATCGAAGATTTTCATATGGCCAGCCTGCATGAAAAGATTGAACCTCTGTTCGTCCAGTAT
>JABMQW010000214.1 GCA_013203115.1 Fidelibacterota bacterium | reverse complement strand
GGCTATCAGTTTGATATTATAGACGTATGGTTTACATTAAATTACAAAGTATAACTGATATTTCATGCTTGAAACTTGATGCAGAAAAAAATGATTGCGGGTTATCCCGACCAAAAGAATACCACGTCACATTCACTTCCCCGATACACTCCATTACATTCCGCTATCGGGGCAGGCTGTTCAATATATGGTCTACCAGTGGGGTTCCATAACATTGGTAATACGGTTTTAATTATCTGAAATGGTTAACCAATTTCACGGTAGATACGCTCCAGCCGATCTAAAACATCACGGCGATCCAATAGATTGACATCAGCATCTTTCCAGATATTGACCAGCTTCTGGTAGTTTTGCCGGGCCTGTGATAGATTGCCCAATGCCTCATAAATCAGGCCACGCAGGTAAAATGAGCGTGGATACGCAAATGGTCTGGCATCCCGTGTTAAACTGGATTTTTGCATTTTTTCAGTGGTTGCTAGGGCTTGATCAAATTCCCCTAAACGTAAATAACAGACTGCTTTTTGGTAAAGGAAATAATCCGGTATCTCCGATTTTCTCCCGATCAGATTGTATTCCTCCAATGCCATCTGGTATTCTTCTGCCAGGAATTGTTTCTGGAACAGGAGGGCATGATAAAACATGTCTAAACTGAATCCGGCTTGCTTTTTTTCGCCCCGAGGAAATATTGATTCTACCAACCGAACTATCTGGTCTAAGCGTTCACGGTCACCCTGTAGTGTGAAAACCAGCCCCTTAATTAAGTATATATTTAATAATAATTCAGTGACCGGTTCATAACCGATTGATGAATCCAGGATTTCCAGGGCACGGTCAAAATCCGATATCATAGCATAATGAAACGCCTGCCTGATTAATACCTGGACTTTCTGATTCGCACCTAAATCCTGAACCGCTCTGATCTCTTCCTCGAATAACTGTAGAGTTTGATTGATTTTGCCCTGTTCATCATACAATCCGGATAACATTTGCCGACAACTGCGCTGCCAGTGTTGGTCCGGCACCGACTCTCTCACTCCCTGGTATTTCTCTTCGGCGGTGGCGTACAATCCCATCAATTGGTAAGTATACCCGATCTCCAAGGTGATGGAATGATCATCCGGCTTTAATAATAATCCATTTTCGAATGCTTCCAAAGCAGCCCCGTGGTCGCCGACATTGTTATACAAACGACCCATTAATTTATAAGGACTTGATTTCCGGGGATACATTGAAATCAGTTCACGGGCAAAATTGAGACCTTCACCATGGCTTAAATAATTATAGCAGATATAGGACAGATTTTTATAGGATTGATCGAAATCGGGATAGGCTTTTATAGCTTCCACGTATAGTTCGGCTGCCTTGAAATGATCCCCGGTACCATCGGTCATCATTGCCATGTAAAACGGTCCCCAGTGACTATCGGGGAACAATGATACATACTGAACGGCTTTCATTTTACCTTCTTCAAATTGCTTTTTACTGGCATAGATGTCGAAGATATGTCGATAAGCCAGTTTATAATTAGGATCTAGATAAAGGACTCTTTCAAAAGCTTCTCCTGCACCGTCCAGGTCACTTGGACCATGGAAGAGAGCCTCGCCCAATCCATACCAACCATCTTTCTCATCGGGAACAAAGTTTACTAATTGTGAGAATAATTCTAGTGCTTCTGTGAAGTTTTGCTTTATAAGCGCTCTGGTACCCTCAGCCAGCAGTTTTTCTTTGGTTGTTTTATAAAATTGGTGGGATAAAAAATTATCCAGCGTGGCCAGAGCCTGTTCGGAAGTTACCTCTTTCATTTCTGACTGAGCCCACCATTGTGCCATTGCCAGGTTATAGTATACGCTGGAGAAACTGGAGTCAATAGCAATAGCTTCGTAAAAATGTTCAATGGCCAGTTTGAACTTCTGTTCATAAAACAAGTCCATGCCTTCCAAATAATGCTGGAAAGCTGTCATTGAGCGGGAAGTTTTTTCAATTACCGGAATTTCAATATCCTGAATATCCTGATTGGTTAAATTGAGATCTGCGCGCACCTGGTTTGTCAGGTCGTCCACCATGGCGTACACATCAGTACCCTCGACGCGTTGTGATTTTATTACCGTTCCCCGATCAACTTCGATCAATCGAGACGTGAGGATGGTTTTGGCACCGGTTTGAATTATATTACCGGTCAACATAATCGCTGCTCCAGCCATCCGAGCAACTTTAAGGGCAATTGAAGGATTGATGGAGCGGCTATCGGACTGGCCCAGTTGGTTTTGCAGGTCGTATAATCGCTGACTGCTGTATACTTTGAATGATTTTAATTCTGATAAATCGGTTATAATTAATTCCTGAAGGATCTGCCCCAGACGGTCTTTATCATCTATATCACGAAGATTCTCAAAGTTCAATACAGCCAAAGAATTTGATTCGATAGTTGCTTGCAGACCGAATAGTCCCATTTGCGGCAGAACTAACCAGCTTATTATTATTACGACACCGATCCCTGCTGAAATCAGCCCTATATTACGATATTTTGAGCGGATTGGGATAGCCTGAGATGGAAATGGTACCGAAACTGCTTGTAATTCTGATTCGGAAGTGCCGAGTTGGTCACGCTTAATTCCTTCGGGGG
>JABMQW010000213.1 GCA_013203115.1 Fidelibacterota bacterium | reverse complement strand
TTCATTCGATAAAGCACAGGCTCGTAAGCCGGAGGCCTGTTCTAAATGCCATCTGGGTCCGGATCATCCCCAGAAAGAAGTATATGAAGAATCAAAACACGGCAATGTATACTACACTAATATTGATAAGATGAATCTTGATGCTGATACCTGGGTTGTAGGTGCTGACTATAATATTGCCCCCACTTGCGCAACTTGCCATATGTCAGCCACCACCGATTTAAAAGTCACCCATGATGTTGGCAGGCGTATTTCCTGGACCCTGCGTCCTCCTATTTCAAAACATAAAGATGATTGGCAAATTAAGAAAGAGAATATGCAGCAGGTTTGTGCCAGCTGCCATGAAGATCAATTTGTAGAAAACTTCTATTACCAGTATTATGCAGTTGTAAGGCTGTATAATGAAAAATTTGCAAAGCCCGCTACGGAAATAATGAATTTAATTAAAAAGAAGGGATTATTGGAAAAACAGGCTTCATTTGGGAATAAAATTGAATGGGTGTACTGGGAGTTATGGCACCATGAAGGTCGTCGTGCCCGTCATGGAGCTGCAATGTCAGGCCCGGATTATACCTGGTGGCATGGCATATATGATGTAGCTAAAAATTTCTATTTTGAATTTATACCGGAAGCTCGTCATTATAACGATCCGGAAATAAATGCCTATATCGATAAAATGCTTACTGAAAATCCAATGCATAGCTGGTTAAATAGCAAACCCGCCGATATTAAAGCTGATATTCGGTCTGGCAAATTGCAGGAGACTTATAAATCACTTTTTAAAGAATAAATCCGGGCAGGTATTCTGATGGTTCTGTATAAAAAATACCTGGCATTTTTAAAAGGTGTTTCGCATGACCCGGTAGGAAAGTTGGGAGTTGTTTTAACAACTTCGGCGTTGGGAGTATTTCTGATCCTGGAACTGGCTAGAATCCTTGATGTCATCAGGAATGCCTATGTGGGATTGATTACCTATCTGGCCTTCCCGCTAATTTTCATCATCGGCTTGATCCTGATACCGATTGGCTGGCAACGACTGAAGCGTAACACCGGAAAAACTGGCGCTGATTTACTGGCGACGGTATTTGATGAGCAGGATACTCGTCTGGGACCATATGGATCCAATCTATTTCAAACAATATTGCTTCTAACTATTATCAATGCCGTGTTTTTAGGTTTCCTGGCAACCAGGATGTTAAGTTTTATGGATGAGCCTCATTTTTGTGGCACGGCCTGTCATAGTGTGATGGATCCTGAGTGGCAGACTTACCAGGCTTCACCACATGCCAATGTTAAATGTGTGGACTGCCATGTTGGTGAGGGAGCCGATGCACTGGTCGAATCTAAAATCAATGGAATCTGGCAAATGATTTCAGTCACCTTTGATTTGTACGAAAAACCGATACCTACCCCGGTTCATAACTTACGTCCTGCCCGGGAGACCTGTGAAACATGTCACTGGCCCGCCAAGTTTTATGGTAAGCAGTTAAAAACGATTGTCAGCTACGATAATAATCAGATGTTAACTCCGTCATATACTACCTTGAGTATAAAAATCGATACCCGCATCGATGAACCAAATCCCGGCGTGCATTGGCATATTGATGATAAAATTAAGGTTTATTATGCCACCATTGACGATAAAAGGCAGAAAATTCTGTGGGTTGAAGTGGAGCGGCTGGATGGCTCCAGAGATAAATTTTTCAATCGTAAATCAGTAGCACAAAGAGAAGATAAATTAAAGATCAGGGAAATGGATTGTGTTGACTGCCACAATCGTGCAACCCATATTTATCAGGATCCTGTTCGGGCTGTAGATGATCTTTTAAGCCGCGGTATTATTCCACCGGGTATCCCTTTCATTAAAAGGGAAGCAGTTGCGGCGATTAAGATAAAATCCAGCGATAAGGAGATCGGTTTGAATCTGGTGGAACAACACCTGGTTCAGTTTTACAGGGATAATTATCCGGATATATTAAATTCTCGAAGTGTTGATATTGATAAGACAGTCCATGAATTACAGAAGGTATATGCTCGTAACATTCACCCTCAAATGAATATCCGCTGGGGGGTTTATCCTTCTAACTTGGGACATAAAAGTAACGGCGGTTGTTTCCGTTGTCACACTCCGGATATGATTAATGACGATGGCAAAGCAGTCAGTTATGATTGTACTTTATGCCATTTCATACTGGCTTATGAAAGTTCACATCCATTCCAGTTTTTGCAGGAACCGGATTCGACTAACCTGGAAAATAAGATGCAGGAATACCTGCTGGATGAATTTATGCATTCCTATTAATGGAATGATTATCCCGAAATCGCCAATTGGTCCTGCCGTTCCTGTCTCCCGTCAACCGGGGAAAATAAATAGTTGGACACCCGCCTTTGTAATCCGAATCAGAGAAAGTCCGGTAAAAATATTGTTTTAAGAAAAACATATGAACAGATTAAAATTCTTTATAATTTTAATTCAAGTGTCATACGTATATCCATGGGTTTTGGTAACTGTAACAATATTTTATTGTAAGCGGAACTATCCTTTATCCTCGCATACTAACGACAATATCTACAACAATTTTGGAGTTCAATAATATGTCTGAACGTGAAACTGGAACAGTAAAATGGCTCAATGACAAAAAAGGCTATGGTTTTATCAAACGTGAAGATGGCGACGATCTGTTCGTTCACCATAATTCAATTG
>JABMQW010000212.1 GCA_013203115.1 Fidelibacterota bacterium | reverse complement strand
TCCTTGGTGATCCTGATAAATGGAAAGGATTTATCGTCCTTCAGATCGATATTGTAACGGGGATCGTGCTCCTTGATCATATTGGCTTCGGTCAGCAGGGCTTCCACTTCGCTGCGGACCACCAGCCATTCCAGATCGGCGATCTGCCTGACCATCGAAACGGTCTTGGCGGTCTGGTGTTTGCCACTCTGGAAATAAGACCGTACCCGGTTGCGCAGGTTCTTGGCCTTGCCAATATAGATGATTTCGTCCTGTTTGTTCTTAAACAGGTAGACACCCGGTTTGGCCGGGACGCTGGTAGTTTTCTGTTTCAGTAAGCTATCCATTACTATTTGAAATTACGGATATTCTAAGATGGAGAAACGCCTGATTTTGCCGGTGGACTCAGATGTGCGACAACCATCCTTGGTTGTTGGGGAAATTTACTCTATCCATACGTCAAGCAGGGTTGCTTGACGCACAGTAGGACCAAGGCCACTCAGCCGAATGCTCCAACAGACCTGCTTTTACAGGATTATTCAAAATATACTTGCTGATTTCTTTTTCTTCATACTCTGATCTACAGTAATGATCAAAACTTTCGTGTTCCCAAAACTGACCCTGCCGGTTCAATATTTTATTTGCTTTACCGGAAGAATAACTCTTGATACTATGCGTGATTTTTTCCAACGGAACAAACTCTTCCTCCGCTATCTGCTTGGGTTGCACAAGAACATGGACATGATTTGACATAACGCAATAAGCAAATAAATCATAAAGTAATCGGTCATGATAATGTATTATATCACATATCATCCGTGCGATTACCGGGTTTTTCAGGTGATGTGGTCCCGAATTGGAAAAGTGTAACGCATCATCGTACCGATATAACAATTCCCCCCGTTCCCGAATTGCCGATGTAGTGTCTTTTCCGCCCTGGTGAATGATATTCGATAACAGCCGGTACTGTGCCTTTAACTGTTCGATACACCCAATCGGTAGGCTTCCTAAAAGACGAAATGTTATGAAAATTACCGCCCCCGGTGGTTGAATATGAGGTAAATGTCGTTTATAAATCATTTTCATAATAGTGAAGCTATTAAATATTTTTTAATGAATAAAATTAAATTGTTGACCTTTTTTCTTTAAGCAAACAAGTACGACAACCATCCTTGGTTGTCGAATCAAGCTGGTCTGAAAGTACGACGACCATCCCTGGTTGTCGGGTTATTTTACTTATCAGACGTCAAGCACGGATGCTTGACCTACCTGAAACCAATCAACAAAGGAGACTTTTTCCGCCTCCTTTTTGTTAAAATCCGCATTAGTAGCAAATTTTATTCTAAGTAATTCTGCTACTGTATAAATTTAATCAAACGAATACGATTAACACTTTAGGCTGTACAATGAGGATGGGATTAAGGAAAATGATCTGGATACCGATTAATAATATTAATTCTGTATTTCTTGAATCTCCGTTATCTCATTTTGTAAAATAGCTATCCTGTCATGATAATAAAGTTTATACTTGTAGTTACCCCAGAAATAAAGCCCGATCGTCATTACTGCTAACACTGTAATCTTTGGTACTAAATTCAAGTTGATTGCATTCCAAAAAGTTAAAATAATTGCTGTTACAAAAAGCGGGTAAATGATATTCCTTCTTTTTTGAATATCAATAATGTGCTTAGAAAGAGATATCAATTTCTGTTTTGTTGAAAGAATGGAATCGTACGCTGGGTTGATAACGGTAATTAGTCGAACATGTTTTATTGCGTGAAACAAATAATAGCCAATAATCACAATAAGTGATATTGCGCCAAATATCGATGTGTATGTAATTCCGGAATTAATGAGTACTGGTATTAAAATAAATAAAAGTATGATTGGACTTAAAATAACACCTAGTAAACTTTGATATTTCATCATTAAAAGTTTTCTCTCAGATTTTGTTGAGATCATTCTAGTTAATATTTGCTTGTTTACCATTCCAACACTATCAATTCTCGCGTTAAAATCTTTCCATGCTGCTGTCATTTCTTGCGTATTCATTAATTACCTCTTTAATATTGATTTTAGTTTTTGTTTTATTCTGCTGATCTTAGTTCCAACATTGGTTTTACTAATCCCAACAATATCGGCGATTTCTTTGTGACTGTACTTATCTAAGTACAATATAATAATAGCTTTTTCTAAATCGTTTAATTGGTTTATCAGATCGTACAGGTGTGCCAAATTGCTGCTTATTGATACAGATGGGATTTCTGGCAAATCGTAATACTGATTACTTGACAGATCTATTGGATTATATAAATAAGCTTTTCTCAACCTTTGGAGAGCAGTGTTGAGTGCAATACGGTAAATCCAAGTACTTAATTTGGATTGTCCTTTAAATGTATTATAAGATTTCCAGAGCTGGAGATGTATTTCTTGAAATAAATCATTAAAATCATCCTTAGTAGATGTGTAGATGCAACATACTTTTAATATTACTTTCTGGTTTTCTGTTACATCGCTCAAAAATCGCTCTTTTAGTTCTGGTTTGGTCATTAGATTGTTCTTGCTATATTAGTTGCAAATATTATTAAATAATCACAGTCTGATACAACAAGACGCGTAGGACAAATCAAACTTGGTACTTTGCCCTATTTATTCCACCAATATTATTCAGTATTTTAAGCTAACTACAAAAACGCATGAAAAAACATTACCGATCTTTTACCTGCCGGGAAAGAGGAATGTAGATATCGCTTGGATCCAAAACATGAACGATTAATAATGCCAAGGTTAATCATTGCTCTTACCAAGTTTACAGCAGAAATACCGTGTCGTACATTTGAATAGCAGACAGCTTCAAATGAGTATTTACCACACCGGGAAGAAATACCGTCTGGGAATAAACAGTTAGCACCGAGGAACGTCTTGTATCAATATCAGGAAACAAATACCTATTTCGCCCAGGTCGCTGATGATATCAAGGATCTAGCCCAAGTGGAATTGGAATCCCTGGGCGCTATGAATATCCGGCTGGTTTACCGTGGGATCCATTTCAAGGCCAGCCGGCAGAACCTTTACAGTATCAATTACAACTCCTCATTAATCAATCGGATTCTGGCTCCACTACTGCATTTTGACTGTCATTCCGATAAATATCTCTATAAACGGGCCAGGGAAATACCGTGGGAAGGTTTTCTGTCCAAGTCGGATACATTCGCCGTCAATGCTACCGTCACTCACAGCGCGATCAAACATTCAAAATTCGCAGCACTGCGCCTGAAAGACGCCATCGTCGATTATTTTCGTGACAACATGGGCAAACGCCCAACAATCGACACTAAAAATCCTGATGTGTGGTTTAACTTGCATATCGATCAGAATCGGGCAACGATCAGCCTGGATACTTCTGGGGGTTCACTACACCGCCGGGGCTACCGGCAGGAGACCGGAGCAGCACCAATGATTGAAACACTGGCGGCAGCGATCATTCAGTTATCCGAATGGGACGGTAAAACCGGTCTTTATGATCCATTCTGTGGTTCCGGTACTCTATTATGCGAAGCTTATTTAAAAGCCAGCGGTACACCACCGGGAATTCTTCGGAAGAACTTCGGCTTGGAACATTTACCGGATTTTGACGCCCTGCTCTGGGAACAGGTAAAATCGGCCGGTCGGCAAAAGATCATCCCCATCAGCACCGGACTCATTACCGGCAGCGATATTGATCGGCAGATTGTTGAAACGGCGCGGTTAAATTGTTCTGCAATTACACCACACAATAATATTAAGATACAGCGGCAGGATGTCTTTGACATTAAAAATATCAATGGAAAAATGATTGTCTGCAATCCGCCCTACGGTATTCGCCTGGAGAAAACCACTGATTTGAGCAATTTCTACCAGCGTCTGGGCGATTTCCTGAAACAGCGCTGCACCGGTTCCACCGCTTTCATTTATTTCGGCGAACGCCGTTACTTAAAAAATATCGGGTTGCGTTCAACCTGGAAAAAAGCATTATCCAACGGTGGTCTTGATGGCCGCCTGGCCAAATTTGAGTTATATTAGAATAAATAATTTTCTACAGTGGAAATGCGGGAAATGTAACTGCAACTACTACGGCAATTAGTCTGCAAGGTGCTTGACCACCGTACGATAACCTTCCTTGGTTGTCGGGCAATAACCCCATCCAAATCGTCAAGCAAGAATGCTTGACCTACCTGTGCGATAACCATCCCTGGTTATCGTGTTTGTTGATATATCAGAGTTGTATAAAAGTGCTTAACCAAAGCCTGAAAACGACGGTCTAAATACCACAACCTAAGTTAATCCAGCAAGTTCCTCTCTAATAGCCAGATTTCCGCCACATTCAACATATCATTGATGAGCTCCTTTTTCGACGGCAAAATATGTTTAGAGTCCATCCAGACAATATCTTTGGGCTCGCTAGCCATCTGAAATAAAGCGATCATAGAATCGTATGGGATTCGCTCATCGCGGGTGGCATTAATCAATAAAAACGGGCGAGGTGAAACCAGATGAATATAATTAAGGGGTTCATAAGGAGCGAGTAGATATGCCGCAATTGGCCACAAAAACGGTGAGAGGTATTGGAGATCGTCTGGAATCTGGTGCAATACCATATCAACTAGGTGTCCACCCCCGTGAGTGTTGACCAATCCGTCAATGCGTGAATCTAATGCTGTGGCTATCACACTGTAAGGTACACCGAAACTTGAACCAATCATCACTACGCGGTTTGTATCAACTTCTGGAAAAGTATGGATAAATCCGGTCGTAAGCAGTACCGCACCAAATGATTCCGCAATCGCTGTTGAGATAATCGGCAAGTCGAATAAGAATTCTAAATTACTGTAACGTGTTTTTCCCTTATACGCGTAATCTACACCGACTAACATAAGATTTGAGTTTGTGTTAATAAGCTGAATGGATCGGGATCCGGTTTCAATTCCTCCCAGGATTATTAATGCTGGCACTTGTTGTCCCGACTCAAGATTCGCTGGTATTCGAATTCGTATATTAAAATGATAACCTCGTGTGCTCCTAATTTGGTAACTGCGATCAAGCCAACGTCCCTGAATATTAGCGCTAACCAAAGTATGTGATTCTATGGTACCAGCTTGCGATTTTAAAAATTCGGTGTAATCGTAGTTTAGGTGATGGATAAATAAAATCAGAGCGGCCAGTAATGGTATCATTGCCAGACCGATCCAATCTTCAATACTAAAAGGATGGTTTTTGGTATTTGATAACCTTGTCAAAGTAATTCCACCAATCACATTAAACCTTAAAATCCAGCGGTATTTAAGTCACCGTTAGCACTATTAGAATTTAAATGTATCTACGGCAGCGATTTACTTTTTTATTTGAACTGAATATAGTTGGAAATACAGACATATTTGTACTGAATAGGACATACTCATTTGTGCATTGATGACCATTTTTTAGGAGTGTGTTTTTTGATACCAGGGCAGGTTTGAACTGTATTTGGCATTGTCATCGTTACCGCCATATATTAACGTTGGAAATTTTATTGCATCCGTTTGGGATTCTGCCGGTGAAATTATTCCACAATTACACCTCACAATAATATTAAGATACAGCGGCAAGATGTCTTTGACATTAAAAATATCAATGGAAAAATGATTGACTGCAATCCGCTCTGTGGCATCCGTCTTGGAAAAAACCGCTCGCCAATTGCGGTCTTGACGGCCAACTCGTAAAATACGAATTATACTGATAAATTAAGGCTCTAAATAAATCAATCAGAACAAATAATGGAGATAGAATTCACAGTAGCACAACGGTCAATTCTTCGCGATAAACTAAAAAATTATTTTGAAGAGCATTTTGACCAGGAGATCGGAGAACTTAAAACAACACTACTCCTGGATTTTTTTAATCGAGGAACTGGGACCGGCGATCTATAATCAGGCAATAATAGACGCCAGTAGTTTTATACAACAGAAATTAATCGATCTGGAAGATGAGTATTATATTCCTGAGAAAAGCGATAAATAAATAATTGTGAGTTGGTCGTCTCAGACCGGTTTTTGAGCCAACTCAACTAAAACACCCCCGGCGGAGCGGGGAT
>JABMQW010000029.1 GCA_013203115.1 Fidelibacterota bacterium | reverse complement strand
TTCCCTATCGTTACTCATCTGTCCGGCTTATTGTCGCTCTTTGTATGGAAGAATCTGAGGAGTGGATAAATGGTCGGCAATAGTTGGATATTAGCTTTTTAGATCACGAAGAACATAAGTTGAAAACTAAAAAACCAAAACAAATGAAGACTGTGGCCGCTTAAATGCATTTTACATAACTTTTAGGACTTGACCCCCTAAAATGTAATTGGGAAAAACATGAATAATAAATCAATCGTAATTATTATTTCAACTACTGCTTTAAGAATTATCACCACAATTAATCAATCATTATTCAATGGGTGTTAATCTTAACCGGGAGGTATAGCACTTATAAAGATTGTTATTGCCTCAATTGAAACAAAAAGGGGTAGTTAATAACCACCCCTTTGATTGATGATTAATTGATAACCCTACTTGAGCAGGATCATCTTCTTGGTTTGGAGAAAATCCCCGGCTTTAACCTGATACAAATATACACCGGCACTAAACTTCTGACCGGATGTGTTGGTACTATTCCAATCAATTGACTTGTACCCGGCCTGCTGATGTTCGTCTATAAGCCTGATAATCTGACGACCCAGGATATCATAGATAGTGATTTGGACATTACTATCCCAGGGCAGATCATAGTCAATGGTAGTAATCGGGTTAAAGGGATTAGGGTAATTCTGAAAAAGTGAAACAGCGGTCGGAAAACCAATCACCGATTCCGTCGATAGATTAGTATTTATTGCGTCGATTACATATGGCACGTTTACCGTACCGTAAGCCTCATCGGCTGCAAACAATATCTGATTGGTAGCGTCAATAACCGTATCCAGGTCCGCATCCCAGACCTTAAAAAGGATCAATTCACCGTTGCCATTAGCACGCACCATCATAAAATACAGCCATTGACCCAGAACATTAATCGGTGTGGCCACCCCCCGGCATTCATTCCCGGTAAAAGCAGCCACCACATCATTGGAATCACCAGGTACACTACCATTAATTTCCAATTGGGCGGTGACGGTCATGATATGCTCAAAAGCACTGGGATTTACGTTCCAGTCAGCCGGTACTTGCGCTGAAACTGAAACGGCGGTAAACAACAGCAGTATGAATTCAGCAGCAGGAATTCTCCTGCTGCTGAATTTGGTTTTCCCAATCATCATTTCAGCATCACCATTTTGCGTACTTTACGGAAATTTTTGCTTTCCATGACTACGATGTACATACCGGAGGTAACTGATTGCCCAAATTGATTAGTACCGTTCCAGACAATAAAGCGGTATCCAGCCAGCATATCTTCATTTACCAGTGTTTTGACCTGCTGGCCAAGTAAATTGTAAATGGTGATTTTCACTCGTGCGTCTTCCGGCACGCCAAAGCCCAGTTTCGTATTGGGATTAAAGGGATTAGGAAAGTTCTGACTCAGTGAAAATACATCCGGGATATAACCTTTATCACCGATTTGCAGCGCTGCTTTGGTTAAGTACAGCGGTTGGTGGGGATTACCAATAATATCATCGGACTGGAACGTGACTATCTCATTTCCATCATAAAGGATATCCCCGCTGGCCTCCCAGATTTTAAACCGGATAACCTCCTGAGAATTTCCGTACACCATCATAAACACCCGATATTGATCCAAGACTGGGATGAAGATCGGTCGCGCCAAGCCACGGACTTCATCACCAACCAGGGCCACAACCGCATCAGCCGGATTATTGACGCCGATTGTATCACTTTCCAACAGCATGGTTACAGTCATGCTGCCGCTGTATTTATGCGGATTGACTTCCCAGGGTACTGTCGGCAGATCAATCTCAGCATCGGTTCGAGCCAGTTGCGGTCCAATACCGAGATAGGCATCGGTGGGATAGACCAGCGTATCAGCCGCGGCACTGAGCAGTTTATACCCACGCGAGGGTTGCAGCCACTGCAAACTACCAATCCAGCCATAACCATCTAAGTACTGAGCATAAGCATACTGATCTTTGATCAGATCATCCTGGGTACTGTTGAGGGAATAGAGGGCTTGATTGACACCGAAATTCTTAGATGGCAGATAACCAACCCAGTTCCAACCGCTTTCAAGCTCGATATCAATCGTATCCGGTCCCACCGGGAAACCGACAAAATCAAGTGTGTTAGTCGAATCGAAATCACTGAGGTACATCTGCCCCAGCTCAAGCCCGGATACGGTCAGTGGTCCGGCCCAACTGTGACCAATGGCCGAATACTGGGCATATTCATTACGGCCAATAATTCGATCACCTTCAACTAATCGGAAATCATCAAACAGTGAATCCAGATTCCCGGCCAAGTCTCCATCCAGATTAAAGGAGAACCAGGTAAAACCGGACAATAAATCGATTTCCTGGGCGATGGCGCCGTTGGCATTCAAATACATCGGATCAAGAGGTGTACCGGCATAGGTATCGCTGACAAAGGCCAAGGTTGTATCCACCTGCCAGTATTCGGCACAACCAGTCCGGTCCCAGATATGAAAATCGATGGATTCTCCACTGAACTGATTACTGTAAACCGTAAGGTAAGCCAGATAATCATCCAATGGTTCATTGTATTCAACATTGACTATCCCACGGCATTCTCCATCAATGAAGGCACCCAGTCGATCATATTCATCCAGTGACTGGGTTCCCTTGATAAATAACCGTGCGGTCACATTCATGCTGTACTGGTAATCATTGGGATTCACAGGCCATCCTGGATAAGGACACATTGATACAATGTTCACCCGTAGCGGTTCATTCCCTTCCGGTGTGACGGCGTAAATCATCTGTTCGAATTCACCGACATTGAGGTATGGATCAACCGTAAAATGAATATCGAATGATCCGCCGGGATTAATTTCACCGATCATTGGATCAGCAGTGAGCCAGATCGGCAGTTCGGTGATTTCAAAAGGCTTGGCTGCCGAACCAATATTGTTCAATGGAACAACGAATTCATTCGGCTCACCGATGATGGCGATCAAATCGGTGGACGGAACATTCCAGGAAATGGGATTGCGATCCACTATAAAGGTCCAGTGCAGCGTATCGCCGGGATTCCCGAACATATCCTGGTAATCCACGATAGTGACTTCCACGAAATGATTTTCGATGAATGAATTGTGGATCATCGGTATGACTACAATCCGATTATTGGATACACTCACTTCTATATCCGTAATTCGGCCGCCGGCCTGACCATCATAAAAGATGACATTATCCCGCAGAACGGTAGCCGGATTGATATCTTCGGTCATATTAACGGCGATCTCATCATTCATATTAAGGACGCCGTCCACCGGCTCCGGCGTACCCAGTACCGTAGGCAATTCCCGGTCAATGGTACCGCGGAAAGGTGGCTGTTCATTAGTTAGCAACCCCTCCAGACAGATCGAACGTAAACGAATGTCATAGATTCCATCCAGGAGATCACCCACCGGCCAGCGCATTACCGCCACGACCTGATTATACAGGCGCAAGCTATCGGCATAGAGCGTATCATTGATGGCAAACCAGGCATCACCACCCAAGGGGCGGTACTGTAGCCACAATTCATCAAAATGATTTTGATTGAGATCGTAGCCGGTGGCTACAATATCCAGGGTATCATTATTACTGATATTTAGAACCCAGTTATCGGTCGGTTCATAAATTTCAGCTTCGGTACACGGCCGGGCAAAGTTAACGGTGAACGGCAGGGTGAAACCATCGGTAACACCAGCATAATTAGCTTCACATTCCGGGGCAAATTTCAGGAGCAGGTCTTCGTATTCGTAGTAGTCATTTGGTCCGCGCCAGACAGCAATCAATGCCGTATCCGCCTCCAGCCCCTGGCCAGCTAAGGTGAAGGCAATCGGATCGTTGCTGCCATTGATCTCAACTATGGCAGCCCTGGGATTACTAGACCCAACGAAAGACAGAAAATAGGTGCGCTCATCGAGTTCCTGCTGATCGTTGCGCAATAAGACGCTTAACAGAGCCACATCATCAGGTAATACATTATTGACCGTTCCACCCTGCCCTTGCCATTCCATGTAGGGAACATCACGGGGAATGGTTACGACCGAGCCCTCTTCATTATACCAGGTTTCATACGGGCAGGAAGAATGACCGGCTATCACATGAAATACCGGTGTTCCATAAACCGGATCAGATCCGACACCAACACTGTAGTCATCGCCAAAATCATCATCATTTAGAGTGAAAGAAGAAGTATTGGAATTGGTTTGGCTACTGGAAGAACTTTGACCCATGTTCATTCCAAAGGAATAGCGGGTGGATAATTCGAAACCAGACGCATCATTGACCGAGAATCCGACCGTTTGAGCAAATTCAGTATCGATCTCCATGGATATTTCCTGGGTCATGCTCTGTTCAACTTCCGAAGTTCTGGATACGGTAAAATCACCGGCCCCACCTTCGAAAGAATAATTAACCGTATCTTCCGTGACCCAGCGCAGGGAATCCTCCCTGATCAAAATATTGTTCCAGCGATCCACCGATTCCCATAGGTTTGAATCTGTCAAGGCCAGAAATTCCAGTTCCGGTAACAAGAAGTCCTCAACATAACCTCGGGTGTAGATAAATGTAGTGGCAAAACCATTCGGTACGAAAATAATTTCGGAAGAAAGATCGTAATAGTACACATCATCTTCCTCGACCAGATTGAGCACTTTGGTTTCACCATACAGTAAATTCAAAGCACCACCTACAAACAAATCGCCGCGGTTGCCCAGCACTTCCTCCACATCACTGGTGGAGTAACTGGTCTCACAGGACATGCACACCCGTTGGGACTGGCTGCTGCTCTGACTGAATGAGGCCGACAATCCCGAAGACAGTTCGTAGGTTGCCTCGATGCTGATCTCGGTGGCCACGATCCATCCAATCGAGGTGGTAACACCAACTCCAAGAAAGGCTTTCACATCCAATCCAAAGCCCTGAGACTGACCCATGGTCAGTTCCATTTCGGTACATTGTTCCTGGGAACTGCTAAATTCGGAGAAACTCTGATCACCGGGTGGCCGGCGCAGAATCAGGAAAGGAACATCCGGAGCGGTGGTGGTGTAATCCATCAGTTGCGGTCGATGGCCCAGCACTACTGCTCGTTCCATCAAGCCTACATCGGGACGTCCCAGATTATCGCTAACGATTACCTCAATATTCTTGCCATAAGGAGGTGAACCGGTGGGACTGATATTCGGTTTACCCGGTAATAAACCATACTGGTAGAGTCCATCGCGCCCAAAACTGACTTCAATAGTATCTGTCCGATCACTGATTAGATCAATGATTTTGTAAGTACCACTATCTACCGGACAATCATTGAGATCCCAGTAGCGTTCGAAAGCAAACAGGTCCAGGGTATCGCGGATATTCTGCCGGAACTGCTTATGGCCTAGTTCGTTCGGGGTAAAACCGGTTATCCTAGCCTGCATTGGAGCCCGGTAGTTAAAGATTACCGTATCCTCATCGCCAATCCATAACGAATCGATCAACGAGAAGGAATCTTCCGTATTCCTGGCAACACCACTGTTGGCAAAATGCTGATCCATTGCGATCAGATTCGGTACAACAGGAGTATAGGTTCCGGTTTCATTGACATCCACTACCAATTGATAGGATTGGGGGGGGAGGTTGGGAAAGATGTAATTCCCTGACACATCTACGGTGACGGTCTTGGAGAAACGTCCGGAAGTCGGCTGCAGCTTCACTTCCGCCACACCCCGGGGTCCCAGAGGACAACTACAGATCCCGCCAGTGACCGTGCCTCGCAGATTACGCGTCTTCAGATCCGTAAAAATGGCGGTCTTGTTAGTAATGACATTGGTGAAGGGTGTACTGTAAGGCGTGAAATCGATACTGTCCCGAGACACTTTATAGGGCTTGATATGGACATCAGCACCCGGCTCCACCTCTACCCGGTAAAAACCCTCATTGTCCGTCATGACACCCTTGAATTCACCATTAACCCAGATCTGAACATTCGGTTCACCGCATTGTACGCCTTCCGTGTTGGCGGAATCGTAGAATACGTACCCGGTGATTGACATCAGGTTGGTTACGGTGAAATTCTGGCCATTGGCTACCGGAGTCGCATCAGACAAATACACCAACCGGTAGGTCGGATTAAAATCATGGTAAGGTTTTGATGGTGTCAGAGTAAAATTGATACCATTACCATAATTTATATTGTTGATCTGGTAATTGCCATCCCGGTCCGTATAAGCGGTAGCAAACACGTCCGGGATATTAGCCGACCAGGTATCCCCAGCCAGATTGGTAATCGTACCATTCTTAGACTGGTCGACGCTGTTAGTAACAATCGATCCGGATCCGCCATCCATATTGAACTGGGCGGTCATCTCCACATAGTTAACTTCACCCAGGGTCTGGTAATGCAGGTAACGGTCGTAATCCATGGCAATATCATCGGGCGTGCGGGCTTCGTTCCAGAAGATCAGGTCATCGAGATTACCGCGGAAGAATAAACCACCGGGATATTTCCCGATTAATACCGTTGCTGTTCCCTGATCGATATGAGCCTGTGTGTAGGTACTCTGCCCTGAATTAACTGCAGCAGCCTGTCCATCAAGGAAGAATTGAAAAACAGCAGTACCACCGGTGCCTGCTGATTTCACCAAGGCGACGTGGGTCCATTCATCCACCCCGATCGTTGCATCGCTGGTCATTACTATCGCGCCATTCACTTTAAATATCAGCTTGGCGTAGCCGGAATTATCCCGCAAACCAACTTCCCAATGACTGCCTTTGGCTATTATCGACTCATCTGCAGTCCGGTTCGGACGTAGCCAAAATTCAAGTGTAGCTTCAGGCAAAGCAGTATTACTAACCAGTTCAAATGCATCACCATCAGGAATAGTAACAAAGTTGTCACTGCCATTGAGATAAAGTGATGTTCCCCAATTGGGTGTAAGCAGCAGTTTTGCCTCTGGAATTTTTGTGCCCAGCATAGTTGAGATAACACCCGAAATGGAACCAACCGTGGAGGTTTTACCCACAGCTTCCGTGGGCTCCTCCGCCCAACCGAAATAGTTACGTCCCAGGATATCATAGCTGTACTCCGTACCAACATTCAGCTCAACGGCATCATCGGTATAGGAGCTGTTTTCCGCCGGATAGTTTTGACGGATCAGCACATCATTACGGTAGATATGATGCTCACCAGTGGCCGGGGGAATATTGGGGTCATAAAACCAAGTTAAATCTATGCGGTCCGGATAGATTTCATATGATGCAGTCAGATCAGCCAGACCCGGTGTGCGCAGCATCTGACTCCAGTATCCCACTTCCATATTATAGCCACCACCACTCATTGGTCCGGTAGAGACAAATGCTTCCCCGACAATGACAGTCGCTGTTCCAGAAATGCGGCTCTGACCCTGCACAGCCGGTGCCAGATATCCGCTCATCTGGCCGGCACCACCACTGATTATAATATAATCAGAAGTATAACCCGCCATTAAGAGTCCACTGAATATCATCAGCAGCCAGGTAAGTAGTTGGAAACCGGTTTGGCTCCTGCAGATTTGCCAACCGGATTTTGTATGTTTCAACATCAAATTTCTCCTTTCAATCCAAGCATTATTGTCCTTTATTTCGGGATTAAAAGGATTTAATTCTTATTCTGCTCTAGTACATCAAGCCGGTTTTCCAATTCCTCAATTGTGGCCTGTTGTTCTTTCATGCCTTCAATCAGCAAAGCCACCAGATTGCCGTAGGATACTTCCAGGTAGCCATCCTCCTGTTCCTGTACCAGCTCCGGCACCACTTCTTGAAGCTCTTGAGCGATAACACCAACCTGCTTACCACCCATTCGCTGATATATCTTTTCTTTATAAAAATCTTTAACCTGTTGGTTTTCACTTTCAGTTGCTTCCGGTCCAGCAATAAAATCCTCATCGATATGCTGGGTAAAGCGTCCGAAGCCCTCGTCACTCCACTGATAGTAAACACCGCGCAGTTGTGCAATTTTTTCCATGGCATTAGGAATGGTTTCAATAGCGGATTTCAAACGCCGATCTGAAGGTGTATAACTGGTTTCATACCATTGGGCGTCATCATTGCCATCATCATCATCGATCTTGTGCCAGCCCTGGCTGGTGCCATCGACACGCTGGTAGAGATTTTCCCCGACAAATAATTTATTGGTGATGTAGGTATCACCGACTACATGTAACCTTTCAACAGGGTTTTCAGTACCAATACCAACGCTACAATCCTTAAAATAAACCTTTTGAGTTGCACTTCCTAAGGCAAGCGGTTTAGTACTATTATCACCGTAAACAGCGGGGTATCCCCAAGCGGCACCTACTCGCAATATACCCGAACCGGATTCGGCATCGTGCACTCTTATATTCCCCCCCGCAACATGCAACTTTGAAGTGGGCGAGGCAGTGCCAATACCAACATTGCCACCGAGTATAGTCCCATTCTGATATTCGGCATAATAATTCAAATAGAGTTTATCCTGACTTTTATGACCCAGTATTGCGAGATTCCGAGCCTCACCGGAGGAGGCAGATCCGCCCTGGATCCAAACATCATAGGTCGTCGCAGTATGATCATTGCGAATGGGACCGCGTATATCCAGTTTATGGGTGGGGTTATTAATACCAATTCCAATATTACCATTGCCCCTGATGGAAAGTGCGGGCACTGCTACACCGGATTCACCGGTATTTACAAACATCATTCCTCCGTCCGGATAGCTTCCATTTTCATCTAGCTTTTCAAAGATCAAACCATCCAAATTGCTGCCAAATAAATGATTATCATAACGGATGCGGAAGGCATCGCCGCCGCCACCCGTTTCAGTGGTATTGGTAATCAGGGTACCGGATGCTCCTGTAACCTTTATAGCACCAGCCACCTGGAGTTTCGAAGCGGGACTGGCAACACCGATTCCCACATTACCGTTTTCCGGGAAAACATTAGTACCACTTACACTGGCAATGACCGCATAGGGCGACAGAGTCAGCTTGGTACGCGGAGTAAGCTCCTCGGCCGATTCGATCGAAATACCCAACCAGTATTCCACATTAAAATCCAGTCCGGCCATACTGTTAACCGAACCCAGTGCCGCCGAGTAAACCCCATTGACTACGTTAACGGACTGGGTTTCATTCCAGGCCGAGCTTGTGGCGGTAGCGGAGGTATACAGACGAAAATCAATGCTGTAGGCTCCATCATCCACCGAAGCACCGGTGTCGTCACGGATAACGCCCTGGATACTTAAGGTTTGTCCAAATGCGAATGAAATAATAATGATTAGACTAAACAGATTGATTATTGTTTGACGCATGATAGTCCTCCCTCTAGATTTAGAGACCGGTTTGGTTGATTAATGAAAGGTTGTTGTTCAGATAGATTGTAATAGAAATTAACATATACCAAGGAAAATATACAGGGCTATATTTCCCCCAAATTCCGCATTTAGTGCCCACCCATCTACTCTGAAGCTACGATGGACAGGCAAAGAGCACAGAGAAACACTAAAACAAATTTTGATTGATAGGTTTTGAATGTTGAATTAACTCACAACCCAGAATTCAACATTTAGCATTTATTACTTCTTCCATTCCATCCAGCTGATAATGCCCAGCGGAATCAGCATTGTGGTCAGAAAGCAGGCCAGCCAAATTATTCAACCATTTTTGTTTTAACTGCTAAAAACTAAGTTATGTCTGTCAGGCGACAGTTTATAGGTATTACTAAAGTTTAACCTTGTGCAGCAATAAACAACACAAGATCTAAAAAAGAAAAATCAAAAAAAGGAAAACACCATGAATTTAAAGGGTAATAGAATAGCATTAATGGCATTGTTAATCGCATCCCTGGCCTTTGCCCAGGTGCAGATTACCAATACTAATGTTTACTATACGGCAGAGCAAATGCTGCTCGCCAATGAAATCAATGAAAGTGGCGAACCTTTCGCTGAAGCATTGGTTTACAATCTTGATAATTTGGATCCGGCTATATTAAATGTGCCCGATTCAATTTCATATACTATGGGTATTGAGAGTTATGAATATTCCCGCTATCAGTTAGGTACCATCATTTCTCGCTCCGGGATGGGCTTACACATGATGTGGGCACCGGTCATCAGTGAAATGGCGGCCATGGAACCAGATTCATTTGATGGCACTTTTACCGGCGGAATGATCAATGGTTTTAAAGAGGATGATATTCTCATGAAGACCATCATGCATTTTGCTATGCTTACCAACCACACGGCTCCCGGAAATCCCTGGCCCCAATTTGCCGAATTTGTCAGTGGAGACCCGCATTTACCACAGGCCATCGATGCTGATAATTTTTCCTGGGCTGATTTTTCGACCCTGCGCTGGGATCGCAGTATGATGGATAAAACCCTGAACCCGGCCGCTCTGGGGCAAGCCCTGATGAAACAGTATTTATGGGCTCAGGATATGTTAGGCGGTTTTCACGATGCCGATGACAATGGCATTGATCCTGATGGAAATTTTTCACCTGATTCGGTCGATAGTCCCAATTTTGATCCGGCTAATAATGTCTATTACGGCGGCAATGGCTTAGATGGTTTTATAGGAATGGTCCTCACGGCCGAGGCAATCAATAAGGTAAAATTTATTGTGACCAACCTGGCTTACGATGGCACCAATCTGGGAATGCTGGATCCTGCAACCTATGACCCGGCTAATGGAATCAAGTATTTCCCCCACGCAGTTGCCGTAACCGAAATGAGCATGGGCACTATGCTTCCTCCAAAAGCGAATGGTTTCACAGTAACAGATGCTACCAGTAATCTTTTTGATCAAGTTTCCCTGCTCTGGGGCACGATTAATTTCAAGAACATGATGGATCCTGATAATTCCAGAGACGCTGCCCATCTGGCTTATCATTCGGTATTTGATGGCAATCCTTTCCCGGCCCCAATGTCGGTGACCGGAATGCCAGGTCCTTTTGATTTGATGAAAGGCACCAGTAAAGTACTTTTCCAGAATTTACTGGCACTGCATTTTGACGGAACGGCAGGGACTTTTGTGGATGAATCCGGTCTCACCAACGGATTAGCCCAGCCGGGTAACGTTATCACGACAGTCAATGCCGGATATCTGCTGGTCATTTTGAAACAGGTCGCGGAAGAATTTGCCGGCACTCCCCTGGAAAGCATGGCGTTGAATGCGTTGAATAATCAGGCTGGTTTCTTATTGGCCAATCTGCAGGAAACAGATGGATTTGCCAACAGTTACATCATCGGAAGTGGCACGGATAACAATGCCAAACTGGCTGTATCCCAGGCTGCCGCTGCCCGCGGTCTTTATGCTGCTTACGAAGCCACTGGTAATTCGAATTATCTGAATGGCGCCGATGCTGCTTATATGGTTTTACTCAACGATTTTTATGATCCCAATTACCAAGCCTTTAGGACTGAAAGTGGAAATACGGTTGCTACGTACACACCGTTTAACTTTGCTGTCATAACCGGCGCTCTGCGTGAAGGATCGTTAGTCGGTGGGCATGCTGACGCTCCCGCCATCTATACCCGCTTTTTTAAGCAGGTAGCCAATGTCATGCAACTGTCGGAAGGTGAGGCCACCGGTGAAACAGGATTGGATTCAGATGGTGATGGGATTCCTTTCATTCCTGAACAGGCGGACCAATTGCCACCAGTATTTGCCAGCGAAGCTATATTGGAATTTGCGTTTGTTGGCGTTGAGGATGACCAGACATTGGTGCCCGGTTTGTTTAGCTTGGCTCAAAACTACCCCAACCCCTTCAATCCCAGTACGACCATCGCATTTCAAATTGCCAGTCCCGGCCGATACTCGCTGAACATTTATGATGTTACCGGGCGTATGGTAAGTACTCTTTTCAACAAGACGCTTGAGAACAAGGCCTATGAATTGAATTTCGATGCCAGTCAGTTGTCAACCGGTGTATATTACCCCAAATTCCGACATTGACATGAAAATTGGGTACCTATTTAGATTTATTTGATTGC
>JABMQW010000211.1 GCA_013203115.1 Fidelibacterota bacterium | reverse complement strand
GCCCAGAATAAACTGGCATAGCGAGATAGTTTAATCGATTGATTCTTTTTAAACCAGTCCATGATGGTCGAAGATGCAAGTGAATTAATACTGGAACTTAGCGTGCTCATTGCCGATGATAGAACACCTGCCAGCAACAGACCTTTCAAACCAACCGGCAGATAGGTGGAAATAAAGGTGGGGAATTCTCGATCCTTGGCAAATTCGACACCGCTCAGATAGTAGTAAATCAAAGATCCTGCAAACAGGAATATGGCGAATTGCAGGAACACGAACAAACCACTGCCGACCATCGCTTTGCGGGCTGAAGTCAGATCCTTAGTACCAAGCACCCGTTGAACCATCATGTAATCGACTCCATGGGAAGCAAAGGACAGGAGCATCCCTCCTATTACCGCGCTGATAAAAACATAAGGCTGTCTAAATAAATCCCAGCCCCAATGAACCAGCTGGAATTTACCCTCTGTCGCCAGTTGTCCGATGACTGATACGAAGGGCACATCCAGTTTCGATATGATAAAACCAATCGTCAGCAGACCGCCAGCGAGGTACAGAATGAACTGAAAACTGTCGACCCAAACCACAGTCCTGATTCCACCTAAAATGGTGTAGATCAAGGTTACAACACCGATTAGCATAACGGCTCCGACCAAGGACCAACCAGTGATTATTTGAACAATGACCGCCACCGCCAGAAAACGGATACCATCGGCTAAAACTCGAGTTATCAGAAATACACCGGAAGCCGTTTTTTGGATACCAATACCAAATCGATTGCCGAGAACTTCGTAAATAGAAGTTATTCCTGTTTTGAAATAGGCTGGTAAAAGAAATATGCTTACAAGGATTCGCCCGAGAATATACCCTAACGCCAGTTGGAGGAAAAACCAATCCTGCCGATAGGCCAATCCCGGGACAGAAATGAAGGTTAGTACCGAAGTTTCGGTAGCCACAATAGAGAACATGGCGGCGACCCAGGGCAGGTTGCGCCCACCCAGAAAATAGTCTTCGGAAGATTTGTTAAAACGGCTTTGCCAGATACCGTACCCGGCCATAGCGGCCAGGAAAAGAATTATGATGGCAGAATCGATCCAGTGGATAATGGTCTCCTGTTCAGTCTGGGTTTATACTTTCAAATAGGATTGAAATTTACAAATCTAACTTACCAGGCAGGCAAGGGGAATTAGCAAGGAGCTTTGGAAATTTTGAATTTTAAGTTTTGAGTTTTGAATTGGGAATAATCAAGATAGATAATTTCCAATTTTCAATTTTTTTACCCTCCGTAGCTTTAGCGCAGGATGGCCAATCTACAATTCAGCAGCAGCAGGGACATGCCAATGTTTTTAGTCCCTATCACAACGCTCAGCGTTGTGATGGGTAATGGAAATTATTACTCCATCTTTGCTTTAAACACAACTGTCGTAATCACTTCGATTAACAGGCCGTAAATTATACCCATAATCACGGTTGAAAAGAACATCATAGACTTGGAGAACTCCGGGTTTTCAGGAGCCATGAGTCCGCTGAAAGCCAGAGGCATACTGAACAGCAAACCCATCACCAAACCATGGATCGACCAATGCACTAGTTTAAGGCAACTGATGCCGATCGCAAAACCGATCAATGTACGGCTGAATAGAATCTGCCAGATCACGGGACTGGCTACTTCTTCGCCACTGCTGAAAATAAAACTCAGACAGATTCCTCCGCAGACAACACCACCAAAGGTGGCTATAATTAAACGTTTCATAACTATCTCCCTGTTTGTTAATTACCCGGCTGAAGGTACTGCCAGAAGGTATTAATTCGCAAGGAAGTTAGGCAATAGCTCGGAGCTTGAAGTATGGAGCACTGGAAATTTTGAATTATGAGTTTTAAATTTTGAATTATGCCTGCCGACCGAAGCTCCTGGGGCGCAGCAGCAAGACGAAGGTTGGAATTTTGAATTTTGAATGATCAAGATAGATAATTTCCAATTATCAATTTTTTACCATCCGTAGCTTCTTGACTATTGTAGCCTTAGTGTAGATAGTTAGCGCAGGATGGCCAATCTACAATTCACCACCAAGTTTTTAATCAAGGGAGGCAAACATGGTCAGGAAAAACAGGGCTTCAGCCGTGCCGTCCAGAGTCGGTTCATTGGTGGAATAGTCCCAGATATCATCGTGGTAAACCACCATATCGGATTGGAATGCAGCATAAGGATCAGGCCGGGACAGACGGATACCTTTCAACGACTGGTATATTTTCGTATAAACCGGTCCATCATTCAGTCCGCCATTGATCGGTTGATCCCATTCTATCGTCACGGCCGTGTGGGGGTATTGGGGCGTCACCCCGCCAGCTGATGGAATACCAACAAATTGGCTGACCCCCCATGGATTCCGGCCCAGCAGCCAGTCTCGGTGATTTAACATAAGTTGATGATAGGTTTGATCACCGCTCATTTTTTCATATAAGAGTACTTGGTTAACAAAGGCCGCAGCCAGATTATTCGAGCACCAGATAAAGGGAATTCCGATTCCATAAACAAAATTGGCTGCTTTTTGTGCCACCCTTTCAATCGCAGTGCGATAATATTCAATTAATGTATCCTGAAAAGCGGTCTTGACTTGGTCGAACAAAGCAAAATGTCCAATATTCATAAATGGGTAATATTCGTAGTGCCGGGTTGTATCGGCTCCCATCCAGGGATCAAAAGCTGCCAAGCGTGCAAAATGTTTTGCTTCTACCAAATAAGTTGAAGTTCCAGTTATGCGATATAATTCGGCAGCGCCCCACTCCATGTCATCGACCCAGGTTACTTCATGGTAGCGGTAGGGTGCCCGACAGGGCGTCCCTTCCTGACAACCCGGTTGCCGTAGCCCCATATCGTAAACTTCCTGACCAGCCTTCAAACAGCGCTGGGCGAATTGCGGTTTATTAAGATCATTCATCCAAATATCATAGGCCATGGCCATAGCGGCGGCATAGCGGCCGGCCAGATTAGCGATACCGGTCGATGTATTCTGAAATATTCCCAATCCCTGTGGTTGACCGGTGGCGTAATAAACCACCCGGAAACTACCGGGTCCCCAGCCATAGTCCGCCGAGTCGGCAAAAGGCAGCTTGAAACCAATATGATCACGGTCATCGGCCACCTGATGAAATAACTGGTCCGGCTCCGGGTGCATTTTCAGCATCCAGTCTAGACCCCATTTAGCTTCATCCAGAATATCCGGTATTCCATTTGCTCCCGTCTGCCCCAAATCATTGACCTGATCCGCAAAAAGAGTTGTATTTTCACGATATATCAGCAAGAGACGACAGACTGTGTTTCCCGAGGTCAATAAATATCTTAAATGATCGCCGGCATCGTGCCAGCCGCCGGTAACATCAATCTGGGTGCTGTCAGGCATTGGACCGTACATGGTCTTTCCATCCTGCTGGTGGCAATATTTATCAAAAAAAGGATTGTATCCGCAGCGCTGCTGCCGAATATAGCTTAGACAGATTTCGTGTGCTTCGGCATAGACATCAGCACCAATGGTGAATGACAATGATTCCCCTTTATGATCCTTGAGTATCAGCTTATAGCGGCCGGTATGTGTAAAATCAGTGAAGTTTATAATATGGTGATATTCAAACTCACCATACCTGCCGATACTAGGTCCGATTTTAACTGGTCCCCAGATAACTTCACCGGAATGCGTGTTGACTACAAAACATTCCCGGTGCTCCAGATTAGCATCTGCAAAAACCACCGCTTGTTTTGATTCATGCGGTAAATAGCCAAGCTGATTGATCCGAATAAACGCACCACTCTTAATATCCGAATTCTGTGCACTTACAAGTGGAAACAGCAAAAATATTATGCGGATTAGGATTTTCCTGTTAATCATAATAATACCTTGATTTACGGTACATTTGAGCAGGTTATCTATAATAGATTATCGAATCGCTGAAATTGATAACCCTGCTTCTGTAAATATTCAATCAACGGGTCTAGTTTATGATAAAATTTGTCCGTTCGTTCCGGGTGCGTTCCGATATGGATCAACAGTAAAAAACCATTCAGACCGTGGGCTGCGTTTTGTTCGTAATCAAGAATATTGTCCCAGATTACATCCGAACTGCGATAATTTTCCATTGAAGGTATCGTATAATCCGCCTGCGACAGTGTACCGGGTGTATTATTAATCAGTATCCAACCCTGTTCCTTGGACCAGGCAATAATTGTATCATTATACCATTCAAATGGCGGAATGAAATAATGTACTTTGGCGGGAGGAATTGACAATTCCTCCATTACAGCATAATTTGCAACTATATCACTGATAAATTCCTGCTTGGTCACCAATAATGAATCACGATTAACCCAGGCACAATACAACAGGTGCTGATCGGAATGGGGTCCGAGATAGTGTCCATCGTCGATGAGTCTACGGATTAATTCCACTTTGTCCGGATCGCGATAAAAATCACCGGTGAAAAAGAAGCCGGCCTGAATATCGCGCTTTTTTAACACATCAGCGATATGTTCACCGCCATCGGCGTAGTCACCACCGGTAAATATAAGGGCAATTTTCTTTTTGGTTGAATCAGCCCGTATTATTCCGCCCTGAGAATAAGTAAAATTATTTTGACGGATTGTTTGCTTACCACAGCCAATTATCATTACAACTGACCAGGTAAAAATGATAATCACCTGACTGACAGACCTGCACTCGATTCCGAACTGAATCATAGCACTAATTTACCCAACACAACCGGTTTGTCCGCGCCCGTAACCGAAGGCAGATTACCGGGAATACCTTTAATAAAAGCAACTGCCAGTACTGCGAATCCAAGCGCTTCTTTGGCATCGGGGTCGACACCAAATTCCGCACTGGTAACTGTTTTTTGGCCGGAAAATAATTTTGCCAGTTGCTGCATTAAGGGGCGGTGATGCACTCCTCCACCACCAACAATCAGATAATCAGAATTATACTGCTGCAGGAATGACCGGCAGTTGCGGTAAATGCTTTTAGCTGTAAAAGCAGCCAGGGTTGCCAGTCGGTCCTCAATTGGTAAGTGTGCCAGTTGGGAATTATGGTCGTCCAGCCAATCCGTTCCATATTGATCCCGACCGGTTGATTTCGGTGGCGCTTTTGTTATAAAATCATCACGAAGCCATTTTGCGACCAATGGCAAATCAGCCTGTCCCCTCCCGGCCAGTTTTCCATCCCGATCATATTTATCCCCGGTTGCCGCCTGGTACGCTTCATCCAATAAGGCCATCCCGGGGCCGGTATCAAACCCGAGCACGGTTCCATTTCCTTTGGGTGGCAACAGCGTCACATTAGCTACGCCACCGATGTTTAAAGCAATCCGGGCATTATCTTGCTGACGGAATAGCCATTCATCGATTCGTGGAATCAATGGTGCACCCGTGCCACCAGTCGCAATATCCCCGGCCCGAAAATCATAAATAACCGGAACGTCAAATGCCTGGGCCAGAAAAGACGGATCACCAACCTGAAGTGTCGAATGTCCACTGATATGATGCAGAGTCTGGCCGTGGCTGCCGATCAGATCTATATTTGATATTTGGTTGGAATTCAACTCTTGCATTACACAATCAGCATACCATTTGCCAAGTTCATAATTCAGGGAACAGACCTGGGCTGTTGTTCCACTGAGTGCGGCGCTAATTTTACCTAGGATATCTTCGTCAAAAGGAATTGAATTAAAATGCACGATATCAAATTCAAGCTTAGCCTTAGAAAGATCAATATCAGCAACACAGATATCCAACCCATCCATGGATGTACCGGACATCAAACCTACTACCCGTAAGTGAGGTTTATCGATCAATCGATTTAATTTGTCAGCGGGATTCATTGCATTCACAATGTTAAGATGAGCGGCTGTGAGCAGACATGTTGCTTTTTAGCTCAGCCACTCGCAATTCGCTCGATCGATTTGTTATGTAATTTGTATTTTCTTCATCATTAGCCCAATTAATCGGATTATTTATTATATATTCACGAATCTTATTTAGTGATTCATCATTTCTGATTATATGATCATAGAATGACCGTTGCCAGGAAAAATCAGATAATCCATTTTGGTGTATCAATTTAGAAGATGTTGTCTTAAATGCACCTATCAATGATGACAATGATTTAATGTAATGTGTAGGGACAGGTCGTGACCTGTCCGAATCATCAATAATCAATATCCCATGTACGTGATTAGACATGACAACATATTCGTCTAATTTAACATATGAATATTGTTTTGCCAGCCATTGCCATTGTTGTTCCACAATTTGCCCATAATAATTTAATATCATTTGGTTATCATCGATTTTTCCAAAATATTCTTTTCGGTTAACTATACAAATGGTCACGAAATAATAATTTGATTGTGAATAATCGTATCCTTCCAAACGATTACGTTTTTTTCTAGTTAATTTTTTTGTCATTTTATTATTTGTATCGGACAGGTCACGACCTGTCCCTACATTTATTTTGTTTTTAAAATTTCATCGTACCAGGGCAAATATTTCCTGATCTATAAACTGACTATCTTTATAGGCGCTTTTCCGGCTGGTGCCTTCATGGACAAATTGGCATTTGCGCAATACTGCAATTGAAGCCAGATTTGCCGAAAAGGGCTCGGCAAAAATTCGTGCCAGATTAAATTCAGTAAAAGCCCAATCGCAAACCAAGCGGACCGCGTTGGTCATTATTCCGCGATCCCAGTAAGGTTCGGCCAGCCAATAACCGATTTCTGCGCTAAACCGGTGAATATCCTGTCTGAGTGCTAGACCAACACCGCCGATTACTTCAACATTGGTCGTTATTGCAAATGAAGTAGAGTGCTTCAATGCATTTGTGCGTTCGATAAATGCTTCCGCGTCTTTTTCTCCGTAGGGATGGGGGAAGCCGTCACGTAAATTCATTGCGATGTTGCTGTTATTGGCATATTTTGCCAGCGACGGGATATCTGATTGTTGCCAATCCCGGATTTGATATTGATCGAAGATTATTTTCATTTGGACTTATAGATTCATTTTATGCATTCGACGTTGCAGTACCCACCCAGTGATAATGGCCATACTAACAAATATAAATGCCGAACCATAATTTTTAAATACCAGATGACCAAAACCAAATAAACTACCGATTACCACGTGCACAGATAGGATCACATTCACAATCTGGGGCCAGAGCGCTACCGGCTGGGCAGCAGCGAGGAACGGCTTCCAGCCTGGTCCCGCCGGACGCACTTTATCATAAAATGACTGGAGGACTGCTTTATTCTCCGGTTGGGTCAGGAAAGTGACTGCCAACCACACGATAGTCGTCAAGATGGTGGTAAAGATCATTTTATTGGCAAATCCCTCAAAGCCTAACGGTCCGGCGATGGTGCTGCCAACTAACGCCGCCAGCATAGCGGAAATTTCACTCCAGGCATTGATTCGCCACCAGTACCAGCGCAGCATATAAACCAATCCGGCGCCGGCGCCCAATGAAAGGATAAACTCCCAGCCACCTTTAACCGATTCGAAAAAATAGGATACGGCGATACCGGCCAGCATCATCAAAATAGTGGCAATCCTGGATACAAACACATAATGTTTTTGTGCTATTTGTTCGTTTTCAAATTGATCAGCCGGCTTGATGAATCTGATATAAAAATCATTAACCACATAGGATGAACCCCAGTTAACCTGGGTTGATATTGTGGACATGAAGGCTGAAAGAAAGGCAACGGTCAGAAGTCCCAGCAGTCCCGCCGGCAGTAGATTGACCATGGCCAGGGCATAACCTTTTTCCGGATCAGCCAGGCCAGGATAGAGAATCAGTGATGCCAGCGCCACGATGATCCAGGGCCAGGGACGCAAGGCGTAATGAGCCAGATTGAAAAACAGACTCGCTTTCACGGCGTCCTGCTCGTTGCGGGTGGAAAACATCCGCTGAGCGATATAACCGCCACCGCCAGGTTCCGCGCCGGGATACCAGGAAGCCCACCACTGGACGCCAAACCAAACCAGCACTGTACTAATTAATATCTTCGGGTGACCAATCGGTGAAAAATCGAGATAATGATGGTCGCTACCAAATTTTTCCGCTAGCCCGGCCATTAATCCGCTCATACCTCCCACCTCATTCAAAGCGAAAAACATCAGTATAATCGCGCCCGTCATTGCGATAATGAACTGGAGGAAATCTGTTACTACCACACCCCAGATGCCGGAGACAACGATATACATTCCAGTGAGCACAAACAGGGCAATCAGAATATACCAGGAATTGACTCCGGTCAGGACACCCAATACTTTCGACATTCCTAATGTAACCCAGCCCATGATCACGCAATTAATCGGGAAAGCGAGATAGAGGGCTCGAAAACCGCGCAGAAATGCGGCCGCTTTGCCACTATAGCGTAGTTCAATCAACTCCACGTCGGTTGTCACTCCGGCCCGGTACCACATGCGGGCGAACAAAAACACTGTTATAAAACCGGAAAACATGAAATTCCACCAGATCCAGTT
>JABMQW010000210.1 GCA_013203115.1 Fidelibacterota bacterium | reverse complement strand
ACGGTTGAGCAGAACCTTGATCTGCAACTTGATGCCTTAAGGAAAGCCGGCTGTGAAAAGATTTATAAAGATGTCGCCAGCGGTAGCACAACCAAACGTGATGGATTGAAAAGAATATTATCATTTATCAGGAATGGTGATACTCTGGTAGTCTGGAAACTGGACCTCTTGGGAAGATCATTAACGCATCTCATAATAGTCGTTAACAGACTAATCAATAATGGTATATTTCTCCTAAGTCTGCAGGAGAAAATCGATACAACTTCCCCCGGTGGAAAGCTGATATTTCATGTATTTGGTGCTTTAGCTGAGTTCGAACGTGATATTATTAGGGAAAGAACAATCGCTGGTTTAAATGCAGCGCGTGAGCGTGGCAGGGTTGGGGGTCGAAAAAGGGTTATGGATGAGACTATGATCCAGATGGCCAGAACAATGATGGCAGACCCTAAAACCAAGGTAAAAGACATTTGTCATACACTAGGAGTTTCAAGGGCAACTCTGTACCGCTATTTAAAGGAAAAACCACCCGGCTAGCTGGGTAGTTATTAATGGAATGTAAGTGATGTATATAATCCATCTCAATTTGGATGATTTCCTGATTCCTACACGGCTAGCATGGTTGTTTATCGAAATTCAGACGGGCTTATCGACGGATAATAACGTGAACTCACCGGAATTGATCTTCAGTGCGTTCGATTGTTTTTTCTGCACTTCTTGTAAAACCCTGAACCTACGGATTAGAAGTTCTATGGTATGTATCTGTAACAGCAAATATAGTTCAACTTATAGGATTACGAAAAACCGGTATGCCACCAGTATCAAGTAGGTTGACTCGATAAATAGTCTAATCCCTGACACAACGGACAGAATATCCGGATTGCTTTTTTCCGAAGTAATCCCCGTATACTCCTGAATAATTGCATAACAGGGTGTAGGGCCAGACGTCGCTACTCCAGAAGTAGGCGCCGTAACCCAGATTGTAAAAATCACCATTGAGGTTAAGGCAACCACTAGGCAACGCAGTAAAGCCACTTTCATTTGTAGCATCAATATTAAAGGTGCACCAATGTGTTGTTCCGGTTTCTTTCATTTTACGTCCAGCAGCATCGATACCGCCTAAATAATTAACTAATACCTGCCACTCACCATCGGAAGGGACATGCCAACCTTCAGGGGTAATATTATTGCTGTCATCTACCGCATACCAATTATATAGACTTCCATAAGTAGCAGCTTTATTCACATCGTTATTATAATTGCAGTAGGCACCACTATCTAGATTGGTCCATTCAGTAAAATCGGTAATATTTGGCACAGCATCACCATTACGATAACTTGTGGTTCTTAAGTTTTCTGCCATCCACCATTGATCTCCAATCCTTACTGTTTTGTAAACATTACCATCTATGTCTGTTACAGTACCGTTCCAATCTGCTTTATTATCCTCGCAACTAAATACAATTAGCAATGTGGCAACGAGTAATAAAAATTTGGATATTTTGTCGGATATGATCATATCTCCTATCACTATTCATTTTTACTCACAGAATAAATTTTATTTCTTCTCTTCTCCACAGTTTAATCCAAAGTATAATTCGTAATTAGTTGATGGAATTTATACAGTGGTGTGGTTAGTTTGAATGGAAATCGTCGGTCGTTTTCTACCAGGTACATTAGGGTCCACTTGGGGGCGGGTTTAAAGGTACCCATGATTCTTGAAAAAGTTTTATTCTACGTGGTAATTTTATTTAGCGTGTAAAGTAATATATTTCTATGCCAAAAGCTCAAGTGTTAAGCTGTCCCTCCCAAAAATTAAATCCGGACCGCAAAAGTGCGAAATATTCGGGATAAGTTGATTGGAAATTGTAAAATATTATTAGCAAAAGAAAATGACAGAAAAGCTGAATTTGTTACAAAATGTTACACTGTTAAAACGTTGTTTTACATTTTTAGGAGGGACAGGAGTAAAAGGGATTGCTCATCTTGTAGGAGTAGGGTGAAATCTTATCTTAATATTAGTGGTAAGTCACAACCAAAGCATAATTTTATTACATAAAACGCTTTATTCAGGGACGACCAACTAAATTTGGATTGAAGCTTGAAAAATAAGTTTACACTGATAACTTAACAGTGTT
>JABMQW010000209.1 GCA_013203115.1 Fidelibacterota bacterium | reverse complement strand
CGCCGGAATTTTTGTTGATAACAAGTCGAATATTTTCAGTCCGCCAGCTGGCGGTTTGAAATATTCAACGAAGTTTGGGGCGAAAAGAACTAGACCTGGTTGCGCTAATACAAGGTTGACACGACAGTAGTATTTAACACAGTCTAAAGAACAGGGATGAAAAAGAGAGGTTTTAATCGCCGGCGCCGTCACCGTATAAGTGGTCGGCATGCGGAAAAGCCCCGTTTATGCGATCTGCAAAGTGGGGAAAAAGCGCGGGTGTTGGAAATCGGTGGCAGCGAACAATTCCGGATTCGCCTGATGGAAATGGGCTTGCTGGTCGGCGATCTGGTTGAAGTTGACAAATATGCTCCACTACAGGACCCAATGGAAATTATTATCAAAGGTTATCATCTTTCACTGCGAGTGGAGGATGCAGCTAAAATCAGTGTGGAGCGGATTGTTTGATGATGGTAGCCGGTAAAAAGATCGCTATTGCAGGGAACCCAAACAGCGGTAAAACCACTATTTTTAACGCCCTTACAGGTGCCCGTCAGCATGTTGGTAATTGGCCCGGTGTAACAGTTGAACGGAAAGAAGGGAAATTCTCCTTTGAGGATGTGTCCGTTACCGTCCTGGACTTGCCGGGAACATACTCGCTGGCTTCCTATTCGATTGAGGAAACAATCGCCCGGAGTTATATCATTGATGAACACCCGGATGTAGTGGTAAATATTGTTGATGCTGCCAATCTTCAGCGTAATCTGTTTTTAACCACACAATTAATTGAATTAGGCGCACCGCTGGTGGTCGTCCTGAATATGATGGACATGGCCGATGAAAAGGGGCTGGAAATTAATATTGCCACTCTGAGTGTGCTTTTGGGTGTGCCGGTCGTTAAGATGATCGGACGGACCGGCCAGGGTTTAGGAGAATTAAAACAGGCTATAGCCCGGGTTGCCACTGCTGAAACGGATAAGCGCGAAATAAAAATACCGTATCCGCGGGAACTGGAAGAGGAGATTTCTAGCCTTACCAATGAACTGGCTTACCGCAAAATTGCCCGGGGTCGTTTGCGCTGGCGGGCTGTCAAGCTTTTCGAACGGGATAAAACATCGACAGAAAAACTTGCGGTTTTACCTGATACGGAAAATTTACTGGCACAAATTGAAGTTGCCATCCAACGGATCGAAGGTATCTATAAAGAAACCAGCCGGGCTATCATCAGTCACGCTCGTTATGGTTTTATACAAGGCGCCCTGCGGGAATGTGTACGCCAAACCAAAACTACACCATCTGATTACAGTCGGCGAATCGATAAAGTGTTGACCAATAAATGGCTGGGTCTGCCGGTCTTCGCTGCGTTATTGTGGTTGATGTTTCAACTGACTTACACGATCGGCGCCTATCCCATGGATTGGATTGACTCCGGGGTGGCCTGGTTGATGTCAACATTGGGGCAATTATTGCCGGCGGGTATGCTGTCCAGCCTGATCGTTGACGGTATCATTGGCGGTGTGGGCGCCATCGCCGTGTTTTTACCGAACATCTTTATCCTGTTCTTTGTCATTGCCTTGCTGGAAGACAGTGGCTATATGGCCCGGGTGGCTTTTATCATGGATCGGGTAATGCACTCAATCGGCCTCCATGGTAAAGCTTTCATTCCCATGATTATGGGCTTCGGCTGCAATGTACCGGCCATTATGGGCACCCGGATACTTGAATCACGCCGTGACCGAATCCTGTCCATTCTAATCAATCCATTTATGAGCTGCTCGGCCCGTTTCCCGGTTTACGTACTGGTGGCCGGCGCCTTTTTCCCACAGCAGGCCGGCACGGTGATTTTCAGTTTGTATGTGCTGGGTATTCTGGTGGCTATCGGATCGGGAAAACTTTTCAGCCGTACTATCCTGACCGGCCTATCGCGACCCTTTGTCATGGAATTGCCGCCCTACCAGCAGCCAACAGCCCGCTCCCTGATTCTGCACACCTGGGAACGGGGAGTTATTTTCATCCGTAAGATGGGGACGGTAATTCTCGCCGGCTCAATCCTGATCTGGGCTCTGGGATATTTCCCTCGGAATGTGTCGCTTTCCAAAGACTATTCATTGGCGGAAAGTAAAATATTGCAGCAGTCGATGGTAAATCAGAAGGAGATCGATTTGCGCTTTGAACAATCCGTTGCAAGCAGCCACGACTGTTATTCTTCATTGATGATCCCATTTGATGAGAGCAGCGAATACCAGTTGCTGGTCCGGCAAAAATCAGCGCTTCATGCTAATATTAGCGCTAATCGCGATTCACTTATTAATGATCTGCGTTACGAGCGAATGGCGGAAACTGTGGAGCAGAAATGGATTGGCCGTCTCGGTAAATTTATTGTACCGGTAGTTGAGCCCCTGGGATTCACCTGGCGCGAAAGTGTTGCGCTGGTGACCGGCTTTGTAGCTAAGGAAATTGTTGTATCTACCTATGGTGTTCTTTTCGGAGTAGGGAGCGATGTAACCGAGGAAAATGTTGGAATCATTGAAAATTTGCGAAAATCAGGATTGACACCACTTGTCGCGTTGGCCTTTCTGGTATTCACCTTGCTGTATACACCTTGTCTGGCAACTGTCGCAGTTATCAAGCGGGAAACCGGAAGCTGGGGTTATACGGCTTTTTCCGTTATTTATTCGCTGATCCTGGCCTGGCTGCTGGCTTTTGGGATTTACCAGATTGGATCGTTATTGCTTTAGTTGTCAACAGGGCTTAGTATTTTTTAAAGAATAGACTTTAAGTTATGGAGCCTCACCAGTAAACCATGTACTGAACGCAGTGAATGTGCCGTGGTATTCTTTTTGTCGGGATAAATCTAACTGGTTATCAGGTTGCATGATTTGGGTTATTCCTACTGAATCGACCATTTTTCATATCTATATTTCAGCGCTATTTTTTTACATAAATAACATCAACCGTATCCATGTCGAAACTGATCCTGAGTTTACTGCTGTCTATCAGCCTTTCAACTGCGACGATAATCCATGTTCCCGATAGTGTCTTGACTATCCAGGGGGCAATTGATATTGCCCAGACGAGTGATACGATACTGGTTCATCCGGGACAATATTTTGAGTCTATTGATCTAAGCGGAAAGAGCATCACCATTGGTTCGCTTTATCTGATTTATAGTAATTCGAACCTCATTGACCAAACGGTGCTGGACGGAGATAATGCTGGCAGCGTAGTGTCTTTTCAAAATGGCGAGGATTCAACGACTATTCTGTGTGGATTTACTATTACGCATGGGAATGGTAATTATGCCGATCCTGATGGAGATGGTAATTATTATAATTACGGCGGTGGTATTTACTGTCTGAATTCCAGTCCCAACCTGCGCAATTTAATAATTTCCGGTAATACCGGTGATTATGGTGGTGGCGGTGGGATATTCTGTTATTCGGCCTCACCTTTGCTGCAGGATGTTGACATTACCGGAAATTCCACGAATGATGTCGGTGGTGGAATCTATTGTAGAAATAGTTCCACCCCCCTTTTTAATTCAGTATCGATATCCAATAACCTGGCCACGTTTGGCGGTGGTATTTATTGTCGCGATAATTCCATTATTGAGATGGAAAATGTTAGTATCAGAAATAATACAGCCGGGTCAGTGGGTGGTGGCCTGGTGTGTAAAAGTGGGTCGGACATTGTGATGAACCAAGTGGCTATTCAGAATAATAGCGCTGGTGATTTAAGCGGCGGGTTGTACTGTAATGCCGCTGATCCTGTTTTGGATCATGTGATTATCACCGGTAACCAGGCTGTCAATGGAGGTGGTATCTATTGCCGGGAGGCTTCCAGTCTGACGCTAACCAATGTTACGGTTAGTAATAATATTGCCACCGGGGATGGAGATGGTGTTTACCTGCGCAATGGTTCCAGTCTGACGATCCTGAATTCAATATTTTGGTATAATAATTCCACCGGGATATATTATCGATCTAATGAGACTGCGTGTTCAGTAACAGTGTCCTTCTCCAATATTGAAGGCGATTCAGCCGGAATAATAACTAATGATAATGGTACAATATCGTGGTTGACCGGAAATATTCATCAAGATCCGTTTTTCTGTGATCTGGATGAAGGTGATTTTACAGTAGCCGAAAATTCGGTCTGTCTGGGCAGCGGCCAGGACGGTGCGGACATGGGGGCACTAGGAATCGGTTGTGAACCGGTATACCGGGGACCAGTGTGGTATGTTGCTACCGATGGTAGTAACTCCAATGATGGGTCACACCAGGCGCCCTATGGATCAATCCAGTATTGCATCGATAATATAAATCCTGGCGACACCGTGCTGGTGCTTCCGGGGCATTATTATGGCAGTATTATTTTTAATGGTAAAAATATAGTTGTGCTTTCAAGTTGTTTCTGGGACAGTACGGGAGTTAATATATCCGAAACAATATTGGATGGTGAACAGAATGGCCGGGTAATTATATTTAATAATAATGAAGATTCCAGCGCGGTTCTATCCGGCTTCACCATTATCAATGGGGCGTTTTCGCATGGTGGCGGTATTTATATCAATGGAGCCAGCCCGCGCTTATTCAATCTGGTTCTGGAAAATAATACGGCGAATTATGGCGGCGGGGTCTACTTAAAAAATTCCCGTACTCATATTAGTCAAACAATCTTTTGGAATAATACCGCTGATTATGGCGGTGCAATTTACGCTGACACAGCCGATTTTTATCTGGGAGGGACAACGCTGCAAAACAATTCTGCCTTTTACGGTGCCGGTATATATTGCAATCGATCAAGCCCGGATTTGGAGCAGGTAGTATTGATTGAAAATGACAGCTACCTGAACGGAGGTGGAATGTATTATACTGGTGATTCCCAACCTCAACTGGATAGAATTACATTAGCGGCTAATACTGCTTTCATCAATGGCGCCGGTATCTATTGTGATAATGCCTTTCCAAATGTGTCCAATTCAATAATTTGGGGAAACCAGCCGGATGAGATATACCTGGCTGCAGGAACGGTTACAATATCTTTTTCGGACATCGCCGGAGGTTGGAGTGGCAGCACCAATCTGGATACCCTGCCCTATTTTTGTAATCCTGACAGCGGTGATTATTCCCTGGCCGAGAATTCTCCCTGTCTATCAGCCGGTGAAAACGGTGTTAATATGGGCGCCCTGGAGATTGGTTGTACCGAAGTGCTGGTTGATGTGCTTGAAGAAGGTGATTTTCCGTTGAATTTTTGTCTTCATCAGGGATATCCCAACCCCTTCAATTCAGCATTGAGAATAACCTATGATGTGCCCCGTCAAGTATCAGTGAAACTGCAGGTATTCGATCTGACGGGCCGGTTGGTAAACCCTCTGTTTAGCGGATTGATCGAACCGGGTCGGTATTCAATTTTGTGGAATGGAACTGGGACTGATGGCCGTAGGGTCGCTTCAGGTATCTATCTGATCGTGTTAGAGGCGGATCAATTTCGATTAAAACACAAATGCTTGTTATTAAAATAATAAGGAAGTCTTTGTATTACATGAGAGAAATGAAAATCAAACTTTGCCCCGTATTAGCGTTGTTGGCATTTGGTATACTGATAACCGCTGATATTTCAGCCTGCACCACCGGTCTGGCTGGCGGTAAAGCAACCGGAAATGGTCGCTGCCTTTTATGGAAAAACCGCGATTCAAGTCATCGGAATAATGAGATGATATTTCTGAGCCACGGTGCTTTCCGCTTAATTGGTGTGATCAATGCCGATGACACTACTCAAATTTGGGCCGGAGTCAACAATTTTGGTTTTGCCATTATGAATGCCGAGGCACGTGATATGGCCAAGCTTGACGAAGAAACCTTGTACGATGAAGAAGGCTATCTGATGAAAGCAGCCTTGCTGAGCTGCAGATCGGTTGAAGATTTTGAGACCATGCTGAAGGAATCAAATCAGGTTGGAAGAGGTGTAACCAGTAATTTTGGCGTTATCGATGCCACCGGCGCTGCGGCATTTTTTGAGACCGGCAACCATGAATATTTCCGATTCGATGCTACCGATCAGGAAGTTTGTCCGACTTCATTCATTGGCCGGGCTAATTTTGCCGATCATGGTTATAACGACGAAGCCTACGGGCATGGTCGCTATCAAAATGCTGTCGATCTTTCCAATGTCAAAGCCAAAGTAAATAAATTAGATGTACCCTACCTGATTTCTACAGTTACGCGGGACATTGCCACAATTGATCCTGATGCAGCGGACACCGCCCTGTTTAAAACCACTGGAACGGTAAACAGCCACCGGACTGTTTCATGCTCGGTATTCGAAAGTACGCTGCCTGGTGAGGTCCTCCGCCTGACGATCTACTGGATCACCCTGGGCGAGCCAGCGGTTTCGGTAGCGTTACCGCTGTGGGTCTATGCTGGTGAAGTTCCGGCCATCATGGATGGCGCTGGCGGCGCACCCTTGAATCTGCTGTTTCAAAAGTTAAAGGCTTACGTTTACCCTGATACCTCTCGCTCCAAATACATCAATGCCGCCCGCCTGGCGCAAGTGCAGAAGCAAACCGATAAAATCCAGAAGCGGGTATTCAAGAAAACGGAAAAACAGTTGCGGAAGTGGCGGAATAATCAACCAACGCCTGCCGAAGTTGCTGAGTTTCAGAACCTGCTGGCGCAGGGGGTCTACAAAAGAATTCTGGCTCTGAATTTTCGGCGCGACTGAAGCGGCCTGAAAATTGTTTTGCATACGGCCGGCGATCTAAAATTGATTTTATAACTCCTTGATCCAGTCAGTGTGAATTTCCTGAGGTTCTTCGAGGCACCTCATAAATAGAATTATTTAATGTTTGTCGAAAGCCAGACATTAAAACTGATGGTAGTCAGTTAAGCAAACTATAATATTAAAAATAATTAATGTTTGCTGGGTTTTTCTGTTTAATTTTGACCGTTGAATCAAAGTAGATATTAAAAAGATAGGTGTATTAATGTCTGAACTGAAATATCAGGTTAATCCCGATCGGAGTATCCCTTGGAACGCTTTACCAGCTCTGCCGATTGAAAAGGGATTGTACTATCAACTTGAAATATTGGAACAATTAGGTGCCGCCAAAGCTGCCTTGGGACGGTTACAGGGTAGAAGCGTTGCCATTCCTAAACCGGGAATGTTGATTAATACGATTAGTTTACAGGAAGCCAAGGCCTCCAGTGCGATTGAAAACATTTTGACTACTGACGATGATTTGTATAAAGCTTTCAGCGATCGTAATTCAGAGCTGGTGCTGGGGGCTGCCAAAGAAGTGCTGCGTTATCGGGAAGCGTTATGGCACGGGCATGAATTGATTCAAGGCCAAACGAAATTTGATCAGAGTTACTTGATTGATATTTATCGTCATATTAAGCAAACCGCTGATGGAATCCGGCCCCCATTTTTACCGACGGTCATCAAACGGGTGGAGGTTGGATCGGGCCGGGAACAAATTGTATATACTCCTCCCCGCGGCGCCGGAATCGTTGAAGATAAACTGGATAATCTGTTGAATTTTATGAATGACGATGAGCTGGATATCGACACAGTTCTTAAAATGGCGATTGGTCATTTTCAATTCGAGGCAATTCATCCGTTCCGGGATGGCAATGGCCGAACAGGACGGATTTTCAATATTCATTATCTGGTGAAAAAAGGTCTGTTGGATTGCCCAGTTTTATTTTTAAGCCGTTACATAATAGATAACAAAGGGGAATATTATCGTTTGCTTGATAATGTCTCACTGGCCGGTGATTGGACACCCTGGATAATATATATGCTTAAAGCGGTGGAGGTTACCGCCAATAATACCTACCACAAAATTAATGACATTTTGGCGGTGAAGGATTCAATCCTGAAAACTGTATTAACCGAAACAACTATTCGTCGACCGGAAGCATTGGTCGATCTGCTTTTCACTCAACCATTCAGCAAAGTAGTACACTTTACCGACAAAAAGATATATGCTGAAAACACCGCCCGTAATTATCTGAATCAGTTGTGCGAGCTGGGGATCCTAGAGAAACGCGTAATGGAAGGCCATCACTATTATCTGAATCTGGAATTGTACCGGATACTGGGAGAATAAATATGCTGATCGACTCGCACTGCCACCTGTATTTGAAAGACCTGGACGCCGACCTGCCGGCCGTGCTGGAACGAGCCGCCAACCAGGGCGTGACCCGGGTGATTTGTCCCAGTATCGATTTGGAAACTAGTCACAAGAGCGTAAATATTGCTGCCCAACACCAGCCGGTATTTGGGGCCGTGGGGATTCACCCCAATTATTCCAGTGATTTACCCGGCGATTATTTAAACCGCTTACGTTTGCTGGTCGCTGCGGAAAAAGTGGTCGCCATCGGCGAGATCGGCTTGGATTACTACCGTGATTACTGTCCCCGGGCAAGCCAGCAGGATATCTTCCGTCAGCAGCTTGAGCTGGCGCTGGAACTGGACCGGCCGGTGATTATTCACAACCGCAGCGCTGACGCTGACGTTATCGCGATTTTGAAGGAATCCGGGATAAAAGAAGGAGTGGCCCACTGTTTTTCCGGTGGCATCCAATTAGCTGAACAGTTTCTGAAACTGGGTTTCCATATTTCTTTTGCCGGTAACCTGACCTATAAAAATAGCGACCTGCCGATTGTGGCTCAGAATCTACCATTGGAACGCCTGCTGGTGGAGACCGACGCCCCGTTTCTGAGTCCTGTGCCCTTTCGTGGTAAGCTCAACGAACCGGGCCGCACCCGCTTCGTAGCCCTGAAACTGGCGGCGGTCAAGGGAATGGAATTGGCCGAGCTGGCCCATTCAACTAGGACAAATGCGGAACAATTGTTTGGCCTAACAACATAATGACCACCAAACATTTCGCCAAGAAAAAATGGGGTCAGAATTTTCTGGCCGACACCAATCTGCTGAAACGGATTGTCCGCACAATCGATCCGCAGCCCACTGACAACGTGCTGGAAATCGGTCCCGGTGAAGGCGCTCTGACCGAATTGCTGTTGCCGGCGGTGGGCAACCTAACGGCGATCGAGATCGATCCCCGGCTGGTAGAATTCCTGGAAAACCGGGACGATTTGCGGGACTGTCATTTCATCCACGGCGATGTGCTTGGGCTGGAGCTGTCCGAGCTGCCGATTCCCACTCCCGTGCGGGTGATGGGTAATATCCCCTACAATATAACTTCGCCGATCCTGTTCTGGCTGATCGAGCAGCGGCAATACTGGACTGCTGCATTCCTGATGACCCAGCGCGAAGTGGCGGAGCGCCTCACAGGCAAAGTCGGAACTAAAGCTTACGGCCGACTCACGGTGATGATTGGCGCCTTCCTGGAAGTGAAATATTGTTTTACAATTCCGCCCACCGTATTTCAGCCCCGGCCCCGGGTTGATTCAGCTTTCATTGCCTTACGGAAACTTGACCAACCGCTGGTGCCGGATGAAAAATTCAAACAATTTGAAAAAATCGTCGGAGTGGCCTTTTCCCAGCGCCGCAAGATGTTGCGTAATTCTCTGGCCGGGTTCCAATTATCAGCGCGGGGATTGGAAAATATCGAACTGACCCGCCGCCCGGAAACCCTGACCACCGAAGAATTTGTCAGCCTGATTCCCTGATCATGCATTAACAAAAATAACCGCTGGTTTTCTATTTTTAAACTAAGGATTAATCAGTACGTAATAAGCTTTTATTATAGTTAATTTCCACGGCTTAATTACCATTGAAACAATATCTCAGAAATCCGTTTAATTCATAATACTTTTATGTCCAAAGAACAACCGACTAAAAATGAATATTTATTCTTGCAATTACTATCTTCCTATTCAACCGGAGCCTGGATCGGTATGGGGAAAATTAAAAACCCCGTAACCAACGAAATTCAGCGCAATTTGCAACAGGCTCAGTTTTCGATTGATATGCTGGAAATGTTGAATGAACGGATTGTCGATCTGGCCGATTGGGAAGCTGAATATCTCTCCAAGACCATTGAAGAGCTGAAGATGAATTATGTTTTTGAGTCCAATCGGGAAAATTCGGTTGAACCGCCCACAGCCGAAGGGCCAACCGATCAACCATTAGAAAAGCCCAAGGAATAGAATCGTGGTTAGCAAAGACTTTATCCGTTGGAACCGAATTACCGCCGGGTTCACCCTGGTATTTTCATTTATAATCTATTTCGCCACTATGGCGCGAACCGTTTCCTTCTGGGATTGCGGTGAATTTATTGCCACTTCCCATATCCTGGGAGTACCCCACCCTCCCGGTAGTCCGCTTTACCTGCTGCTGGGTCGTGTCTTTTCAATGATTCCCTTTCACCCCGATGTGGCCTATCGGATTAATATCACTTCCGTTATCCTCAGCGCGGTTGCCGTGATGTTGCTATATCTAATCACAGTTAAAGTGATTACTCACTGGCGCGGCGAGGTGAAGAATGTTAATGATGCTGTCGTAGCCTTTGGCGGCGCCTTGTTGGGCGCCCTGGTCTTTGCTTTCAGCGACAGTCAGTGGTTCAACGCGGTAGAGGCGGAAGTATATGCTTTGAGTACCTTTTTTACCGCTATCGTAGTCTGGCTGGTGCTGCACTGGTCTGAGCGAGCCGATCGAGCGGGAAATGAACGCTATATCCTGATCATTGCTTATATGATCGGCCTGGCCACCGGATTACATCTGCTGAACCTGCTTGCTTTACCATTCATTGCCCTGATCATCTATTTCCGCAAACAGGAATTCGACTGGAAATCCTTTATCATTACTGTTGTGATTACCGGCGTTACATTTCTAATTATTCACAATGGAATCATCAAAGGCCTACCCCGGCTGGCCGGAAGATTTGGCTTGATTAGTATCGCTATTATTATCGTAGCGGTTGTGATTGGCACAGTTTGGGCAATTCAGAATAAGCACCGGATATCTTCCCTCGCATTAACCTCAGTGATTCTCATTTTGGTGGGCTATTCTACCTATTCCTTGATTTTCATTCGCTCTAATCAGAATCCCGGAATCGATGAAAATGATCCTGAAACGGTGAAAGGTGCTATTTCATATCTCGAACGGGAACAATACGGCGCTTTTTTCTTCTTACCAAGGCGCTATAAAAAACTACCTCATAAGCAGGAAGTAGTAGGTATGCCGGCTGATGGGCGCAATTATTCCTCGACCCAGAATCGTAAATACATGTTAACTAATCCTTCGGAACAATGGAAATATTTCTGGAATTACCAGGTCTACAAGATGTACTGGCGTTATTTTCTCTGGCAATATGCCGGTCGTGGCCCTTCCACCGATCCGGGGGTGTCGGCTTTTGGTGCCAACAGTTCAGAAGATGGCGTGGACTGGTTTCAATTTGGGTTGCCGCTGGCCCTGCTATTGGGTCTGTATGGCCTGTTCCACCATTTCCAACGGGATAAGAAGGAGGCTTTTTCTATCCTGACCTTGTTTTTTATGGCCGGTCTGGCAATTATCCTTTATATTAATCAGGACAACCCCCAACCGCGGGAACGGGATTATTCCTATGTGGGTAGCTTTTTCGCTTTTGCTATTTGGATAGGCATTGGTGCGGCTGCTATCAGTGAGCGGATTCAGGAATATTTTAAAGAGAAGGATATGGGGTCTAAGCTGTCCATAGCAGTTACGGTAGTGCTGTTACTGCTGGTTCCCGGTGTAATGCTGATGGCCAGTTATGAATCCCACGATCGTAAAGGAAATTCTGTCGCTTGGGATTACAGCTACAACTTGCTTCAGTCCTGTGAACCTGATGGTATAATATTCACCAATGGCGATAATGACACCTTCCCGCTTTGGTATCTTCAGGAGGTTGAAAATCTGCGCCAGGATGTAACAATAGTTAATTTAAGTTTGTTGAATACACCCTGGTATATTAAACAGATGCGGGATCGCCGTCCGCCCGGTGAACGCTTCATTCGTATGTCCGATAATCAAATCGATGACCTGACAGTTCGTGGTTGGAAAAGTCAGAAAATCCGTATTCCGGTAAAGGATGATCCCCTGAACGCAGAGGGCTATATTGAATGGACCGTCAAACCAACCTATATGAAGGCGGCCCTTAAAATTCAGGACCTGATGATAATCCGTATCATTAATGATAACGCCTGGCGTTACCCGATTTATTTTGCCGTGACGGTTTCACCGGATAATCGTATTGGCTTAGATAAATTCTTGGAAATGGAAGGACTGGTGTTTCGTCTGGTATCGCACAAGGGTAATAATGTCAATATCGTCAATATGGAATCAAAGCTCATGACCGAGATAGATGATTGGGCCAGGGATTATCAGCCCGGATATCTTTTCCGCAATCTTGATAATCCGGATGTTTATTATAACCCCAATATTGTGAAATTGCTGCAGAATTACCGCAGCGCCTTTATGCAGTTAGCTGTAGCCAAATATTTTAGTTACATGGATTGGAAGGAATCAACCGCCGACTCGGCCGCTAAGGAGGTGTTGCGAGGCGAGGTGCTCAAGGTGTTGAATCGGATGGAAGAAAAAGTTCCGATTGCCACTATTCCCATGACTTCCAAAGAATTGCATTTTCAGTATGGAAGACTATATGGTGCGATTGGCGAAGGTGAACGGATGCGCAGTATCGTAGACGACTTGATGTCTCGTTCAAACCTGTCCTTACGCGATAAAATTGATTATGGTACGACCTATCTGGAATTAAATGATTACGAACGAGCCCGGGAAATATTCGAGCAGTTGTATCAACAGAACCGGAGTAATTCCCGGATCGTTGGCGCCTTAATCAGGATCTACCGCCAATTGGAACTGTATGATGCTGCTGAGAATTTATTGTCCACCTGGTTGGAAAAAGCCCCCCAGGACGAGCAGGCCCGACAGATGTTGACCGATATTCGGCAATTGAAGGCCGGTAAGGAATAACGGCTGCGCGATAGAATTTACTCTGCTACCGGAGATTGAATGAAATCGACAATAATGCGATGAATGCACAACCACTGATCTCAATTATTGTCCTGAACTATAATGGAAAGCAGTTCCTGAAGGTCTGCTTTGATTCCCTGTTGCTATCAACTTACCCCAATATTGAATTGCTGATGGTTGATAATGCCTCCAGTGATGATAGTGTCGAATATATGGAGCGGAATTATCCCCAGGTAAAAATTGTCCATAGTGGTGGCAATATTGGTTACAGTGCCGGTAATAATCTGGGTATTGAAGTTGCCGCGGGGAAGTACGTTTTATTGCTGAACAATGATATTGAGGTCACCCCCGGTTGGCTGGAGCCGATTATGGAAGAGTTTGAATCGGATAAACAGATTGCCGCCGTACAACCCAAAATCCATCATATGATCGATCGTGATTCATTTGAGTACGCCGGAGCCGCCGGTGGCATGATCGACATATTCAGCTTCCCATTTATGCGTGGCCGGGTATTTTATACAATTGAAAAGGATGAAGGTCAGTACGACACCAATATCGATCTGTTCTGGACCTCCGGTGCCGCCATGGCTATTCGCAAGGATGTGCTGAAAAAAACCGGTCTGTTAGACAATGATTTTGTCCATCACATGGAAGAAATCGATTTATGCTGGCGAATATTAATGCAGGGCTACCGCCTGCGGATTCGCACTGATTCAGTGATCTACCATTATGCTGGTGGCACTATAAAAGCCCAGAGTTTTAAAAAAGAGTACTGGAACCATCGTAACAGTGTTTTCATGATGATGAAGAATTATTCGTCCCGGCGTTTGATGTATCTGCTGCCAGCGCGGTACGTACTGGATATTCTGGTGGTGGTAAAATCAATTCTGGTAGGTGATACAATGAAAATTGCCGCAATCCTCCGGGCCCATGGCTGGTTATTCCGACAATTGTCATTGATCCTGCGGAAACGCAGGGAAGTTCAGCTTGCTCGCCGAGTCCCCGACAGCGCCTTGGATAAATTCATGTATCACCATAGCGTAGCCATTGATTATTTCATCCGTAAAAAACTAACCTTCAGTGAACTATGGAAATAAATCCTGATCAGGTATTGTTAACCGGGGGCAGAGGCCTGCTGGGAACCGAATTGTGCAAGCTGGAGCCCAAACTGCTGGCCACCGATCTTGAAGAATTTGATGTTACCGACCCTGATCAGATGGCAGACTTTCTGACTGGACGTAATATAACCACAATTTTGCATGTTGCCGCCTTTATTTCACCGCCCAAAATCGACGCTAATCCGGTGCAGGCTCTACAGACGAACATAATTGGCACCGCCAATATTGCCACTCTGTGCATCAAGCGCCAATTCCGCCTGGTTTATATTTCGACCGATTATGTATTTCAAGGTGATCGCGGTAATTACCGCGAAAATGATGAATTACTGCCCCAGAATCGCTATGCCTGGTCAAAATTGGGCGGTGAATGCGCCGTGCGCCTTCACAACGATTCACTGATAATCCGCACTTCCTTTTGCGAACCGGTGTTTCCTCATCCCAAAGCCTTTATTGATCAGTACACTTCCCGCGATTCAGTAACTGTGATCGCGCCCTTGATTCTGAAGCTGGCTTTATTGCCGGAATTGATCGGCATCATTCATGTGGGAACAACACGGAAATCAGTAATCGAATTGGCCCGGAAGCTGGATCGGACAGATGTTGGTGAACTCCGGCGGGACGAGGTGTCCTTTGAAGTACCGTTTGATACTTCTTTCGATCTGACAAAACTGCAAGAAATTTTAACCAAGGAGCAACGATGAAAATTTTTATTGTCGGTGGCGCCGGTTATATCGGCTCCCGCCTGATCCCCGATTTACTGGTTCATAATTACGAAGTTACCGTTCTAGACCTCCTGTGGTTTGGCAATCATTTACCGGCCGGAGTCGAATTGGTCAAAAAAGATGTATTTGATATTGATGCATCCTATCTGGCGAATTTTGATCAAGTCATTTTTCTGGCTGGTTTATCAAATGATCCCATGGCCGAATTTTCACCGGCCATGAATTTTGTGTCCAATGCCGCCGCTCCAACCTACCTGGCCTATATTGCCAAACAGGCGGGCGTTAAACGATTTATTTTTGCCGATTCGTGTTCCGTCTATGGTTATACAATCAATCAATTATATAACGAAGAATCACCGGTTACCTGTGCCTATCCCTATGGTATATCCAAGTTGCAGGGTGAATTCGGAGCCTTACAGCTATCCGACGATGATTTTTCGGTTATCTGCCTGCGCCAGGGTACTGTTTCAGGAAGCAGTCCCCGCATGCGGTTTGATCTGATAGTGAACACCATGTATATGACAGCGATGACTGAAAACCGGATCACCGTCAATAACCCCTCAATCTGGCGTCCGATTCTGGCGATTGAAGATGCCGTAAGTACTTATAATCGCGCTATCCAGGCCGACCAGTCCATATCTGGGATATTCAATGTGGCATCGGAAAATTATACTGTTGGCAATGTGGCCGATATTATCTGGAGCATGCTTTCTAAAAAATTCAATCGGGAAATAGAATTGGAAATCAAAAATATACAGGATTTCAGGAATTACAAGGTCAGTACCCAAAAAGCCCAGGACATTCTGGGAGCGCGTTTCCATGGTTCGGTAGAAGCGATTGTGGATGAGCTGGCTGAGAATTATCAACCTGGTTTCGATTTTGGGCAAGATAATTTTTATAATATTCGGGTATTTAAAAATATTTTTAAGGGTTAATGAGCTAATATGAAGATAGAGAAAACAGCCCTCGAAGATGTATTGATTATACAAACTAAAGTATTTGAGGATGATCGAGGTTTTTTCATGGAAGTACATCGGCGGGATGAATTTGCCGATGCTGGATTAAATCTGGATTTTGTGCAGGATAACCATTCCCGTTCGCGAATAAATACCTTGCGCGGATTGCATTTCCAATGGGAACCGGCAATGGGTAAATTAATGCGCGTTACACGGGGCCAGGCTTTTCTGGTGGCGATTGACATTCGCAAGAATTCACCCAACCTTGGGAAATGGTTTGGGCTGGAAGTGTCCGAAGAGGATAAGCGTCAGGTCTGGGCTCCGGCCGGTTTTGCCCGTGGATTCTGTGCTCTCAGCGATGTGGTTGATATTCAATATAAATGTACCGGCACCTATAATCAGGCCTGTGAATCGGGCATTCTTTGGAACGATCCGGAGATTGGAATTAAGTGGCCGGTTGCGCATCCGTTATTATCAGCTAAAGATGCCAGGGTACAGACCTTGGCTCAATGGCTGGAACAGCCTGAAAGCGGAAATTTCCTTAAATAATAAAATGTAGTCTTAGGCGTTCGCTATAGACTTTCTAGCGCGGCCTGATAGATTTGTTCATTATCAGGATCGAGTTCCACTAAATCCCGTAACAGATCTTTTTGTCCCAGCATCGCGAGCATACTGGATAATTCGCCGACATGGGCTTTCATGAACAAACCAGTATGATATTCCCGTCCTGTTTTTTCATAAACCATATCCAGCCCCTTGATTACATCCTGGAATTGAACCAGGGCTTCATCAAGACGGCCATTTTGAAATAATTCCTGCCCATAATAAAAGGCAAAGCGGGCTTTACGCAAACCATAATTGGAACTTAATTCATCAATCAACCGCAAGCGCCCGGACCAGCCCTTGGAGTATTCTGAGATATTGCCGCGAAAGGCGATATCTCGGCAATGTTCGTAGAATATATTACCACCATTGGGAACATAAGTATCCGCTTCACCAGCCAGAATTAAATTCCCGGCGTAAGCCAGAAAACCTGGCATCGGTTCGAAATAGCCCGGGTTATAAGTTAGACCGCTGGAAGGATTGAACGTAAACTGAAATGATTTATCAAAATAGCGCTGATCATTACCATTGGAAATTAGTATTTGTGAAAGGTAGATGGTCTCAGCGCCTTTAACCGCCGTACCCTGAAGAATCAATTGGATATGTAATGGTATGGTTAAATCACTATAATCGCCATCCCAAGGCATGTTGATAAAAAACCTTCCGATTTCATTCTGGAGGGTCTGAAGTTCCTGCCGTTCGTTTTCTTTCAATAAACGATCATCAATTAAGGTATTGATTTCGCCAAATTGAGCCCAAACTTGAGTTGTGATAATAATTAATATTATGGCAGAGTATAAAAGTTTGCTTCCCATAACATTTAAAGATAGCCTTTTTTTCCGGTTACCGCAAGGATATTGTAGCTTAGAGAACGGAGCTAAGAGCGATGAGCAGTGAAATGTACTATTAATATTTTTGTAACCATCTTAATGTTACAACTGTACGATCGTGCTTTTAAAAGATAAGCTGATGTAATTTCAATTGTGACAAACCTTAAAGATTTAATTACCCGTTACCGGATTGTCTATGAAACATTAATCACTGCCGGTAATCTAGGTGCCGGCAAGGGCTTGGAAATCTATGTCGTTGGTGGTGTAGTACGGGATATTCTGATTGGTCGCCCTATTAACGAGATCGATTTAATGGTCATCGGTGATGGGATTGAATTTGCTCGTGATTTAGCCACTGAATTGGGCGTGCACAAGATAGTGCAATTCAAGAAATTCGGCACGGCACGGATTCCATATCGGCGAATACCAGTCGAAGTAGCTTCAGCGCGAACGGAAACTTACCAGCCAGATTCCCGTAAACCGGCTGAAGTGCGCTATACCGATTTGGAAGGTGATCTGATTCGCCGTGATTTCACTATTAATGCTATGGCTATTGACCTTTCACCGGAGCATTTCGGTGATTTGCATGATCCCTATCAGGGCACACTTGGACTGGAACAACGTCTGCTTATTACGCCGCTCGATCCCGATGAGACCTTTTCCGAAGACCCCCTGCGCATGCTGCGGGGCGCTTACTTTGCCGCCCAATTGGGCTGTGTTATCGACGATTCCTGTTTATCCGCTATGCGGTGTCAGGCTGAGCGAATCAGTATCGTTTCACCCGAGCGAATAACGACGGAAATAATTAAAATACTGAATGCTCCGGAGCCATCGATCGGTTTAATTATTTTACAGGACGTGGGTTTAATGGAGTTTGTCTTTCCCGAAATTGCCGCCATGCATGGCATGGGACAGCCTAAGGAATGGCACCACAAAGACGTATTTTACCACACGCTCCAGGTTGTGGATAATGTCGCTCAGTTAACTGATAAAATGGAACTGCGTTTTGCGGCTTTGGTTCACGATATTGCTAAACCGGTAACCCGGAAAATAGATTCCTCACAGGGGGTTACCTTTCATGGTCATGATGAACTCGGCGGCCGGATGCTTTACAAAATTGCCCGCCGGATGAAATTATCCAACGAATTGCGCGATTACTTGCAGAAGTTGACCCGTTTGCACCTCCGCCCCATAGCACTGGCTAAAAAAGGTGTGACTGACTCGGCTGTCCGGCGACTGATGCTGGCTGCCGGTGATGAAATCGATGATCTGCTGACACTGTGTCGGGCGGACATCACGACCAAAAACCCGCACCTGGTCAAGCGTTACATGGGTAATTTTTCCCGCGTAGAATTATTGATGCAGGATGTGGTTGAACGGGATGCCATGCGGGCATTTCAGTCGCCGGTGCACGGTGATGAAATAATGGAAATCTACGGCTTAAAGGAAGGCAAACTAATTGGAAAAATCAAAAACGCTATTGAAGTGGCCATCTTAAATGGAAAGATTGAAAATACTTATGAGGCCGCACGATCCTATCTCGATAAAATAATTCCTGAATATCAAGCGGAAATTAACAACTTAAAAAATTGACAACTTTTTAATGATTATTGCGGTCTAACCGGATTACAATCCGATTAGACAAATAAGGAGGCTAAATGTCATTCGCATTGCGTTTGTTGAATATGTTTTATGCACCCGCGGACACTTTTAAAGCATTTGTAAAGCAACGGGACTGGAAGGATTTATGGATTCCGCTGATTATCTTGGCTTTGGCTGGGTTAATTTCTTCAGTAATCTTGAAAGATTTGACTGTTGATTATCAATTAGACCGGATTGAACAAGCGATTGAGAATAGCGACCGGATTCCGGATAGCCAAAAAGAAGAAATTCTAGATCAACAGTTCAAACGTGTGCTTGATCCATCGCCAATAGCTAAGGTACTGACTTATGTTGTCGCCGCCTTAACAACGCCCATTAGGGTGCTGTTTCTGGCCTTACTAACTTTACTGGTTGGTAATTTTATTTTAGGAGGTGAGGCGAAATATGGCGATATGCTGGTATTAAGCGGCTATGTATATCTGATAAACATATTGGAATTGCTGATTAAAGTGCCTCTAATGTTGAACAAATGGGATATGGATATCCATACCGGTCTCGGATTACTGAACATCGGTGAATTCGGAGATTTCAGTTATCATTTTCTGGCTGGTCTGGATATTTTTGCTTTATGGCGGGTAATTCTCTTTGGTATTGGTATGGGCATCATCTATAAAAAACCTACCAGGCCGTACCTGATAGCAATGTCAGTTGTCTGGTTGGTATTAGTTGCAATTAGCGCAGGAATGGGAGCTGCATTTACATAATCATGAAAAAGACAAATATTGTAATTACTAGTGTCATTTTATTCACAAGTGTTTTTGTACATGGTCAGGTTTATACGTTGGACCAGTGCATTGAACTGGCGTTGAGAAACAAGGAAACAGTAAAAAATGCCGCCCTGGATGTGAAATCGGCTAAACTCGGTAAGCGTGGTTCTCTGCAAGGTATATTACCATCGGTTTCGGCTGGTGGTAGTTGGTCGGAGACAAATTTCAAAGTCGCAGGTATTCCCTCTACTTCCAGCCAAGGAGCAAGCATCTCTATCAATCAGACAATTTTTGATGGTGGCGTGATGTGGAATTCCATTTTCAGGGCTAATAACGGTTATGTATACAACCAGCAGTTAGAGCACCAGATTAAATCCAGAGCAATTTATGATGTCATTCAGGCTTATTATACGATTCTTAAATCGCAACAATTACTGGATGTTGCCCGAATGAATTTGATGTTGGCAAATCAACAGGTTGAATTGGTTACCAATCAATTTGAGATTGGAGCTGTTGCTAAAACCGATTTACTCAAAGTGAATGTGCTAAGGGGGCAGGCTCAGATTCAGGTTATTCAGAGAGATACCGAGCTTCAACAGGCTTACAGAAATATCCGAAATACAATGGGTTTAATTGATTCAAACGAATTGATCATGCTTGATGATACAATCAATGAGGATATTACTATTCCCAATCCAAGCGAGGTTTATAACCTTATGGATGAAAATAATCCAGCCTTATTGGTAAAACGGGCTCAGATTAAAGATGCCGAACTGTCGTACAAGCTAACCCGTAGTGCTCACCTGCCAAGTATAGGTCTAAACTGGAGCTATAACACACAACCAGTTGGATTTGGCGGTCAATCCACAGCATTTGATGAGTACCAAAGGATTTCAGTCGGAGTCTCAATTCCTTTATTTACTGGATTTAATTTAAGTACCCGCACTCAGCAGGCACGAATCAATATGTCCAAACAAGAATACGATTATGTTACTCTGATGAAGGATATCAAGGTTCAACTGGAAAACTTATTAGAAATTTTACATAATTATGCGGATATTATTCCGATTAATGAAGAAGTTTTGGCATCCGCCGAAGAAGACCTGAAATTGGTGCAGGTGCAATATGCTCTTGGTTCGGTTACTATTCTGGAAGTATTGGATGCCCAGTTGTCGGTGACGCAAGCCAGATCATCGCTGGTTTCCACAAAATACGATGCGCAGATTCAGGCCGCAGCCCTGAAAGCGCTGATGGGAACATTGGATCGGAATTTATAGTTAGCCGGATTAATTTATTTAAGCAGGGAATTATTTCATTCTTATAAGGAAGGATAGCACGTTGTCTAAGAAGTCTAAAAAAATGTCCAAGAAAAAACGTCTGCTGATCATTATAATTGTAGTTCTGATTTTGGTAACCGTGACTATCATCAGCCTGAATCAGAATAAATCCGATGCAATTTCAATCGAGATAGAAAAGGTTGAACGTCAGACGGTAATTCATAAAGTCAATGCCAGTGGCAAGATTCAGCCGGAAACAGAGGTAAAAATCAGCGCTAATATTTCAGCCTACATAACCGAGATTACTGTGGAACAAGGTGATTGGGTCGAACAGGGCCAGCATCTTATTTCGCTGGAAGAAAAACAGTATCGAGCTATGTTGGAACAAGCCCGGTCTTCGGTGAAATCAGCCAGGGCGCGCCTTAAGCAGGTGAAAGCCCAGAAAGACCGTTCGGAAACATTATTTAACCAGAATTTAATCTCAAATCAAGAATTAGAAGCGGTTATTGCTGAGTTTGAATTAGCCGAAAGTCAAGTGGAGCAAGCTCAGGCCGCCCTGGTAACGCGGGAGGACGAACTTTCCAAGACACGCATTCTTTCACCTCAGTCGGGACTGGTAACCATGATCAATAAAGAAGTGGGTGAGATGGCGCTTGGT
>JABMQW010000028.1 GCA_013203115.1 Fidelibacterota bacterium | reverse complement strand
GTTTTATACAACAGAAATTAATCGATCTGGAAGATGAGTATTATATTCCTGAGAAAAGCGATAAATAAATAATTGTGAGTTGGTCGTCTCAGACCGGTTTTTGAGCCAACTCAACTAAAACACCCCCGGCGGAGCGGGGATGAACAAATGTAATCAGCATTCCTTCGGCCCCAACCTGCGGCTGGTCATAAATCAGATTCACACCCGCTGATTGCAAGTCTGTGATCGCCGTTTCGATATCATCCACTTCAAGACAGATATGATGGATTCCTGCACCTTTTTTGGTGATATACTTGGCAATAGCCGAATCTTCGGATAGGGCTTCCAGCAATTCGATCTTCCCCCGGCCGGTATCGAATATTACCGTACTCACACCCTGCTCTTCCACCACTTCATGTCCGGTTTTCTTGATTCCCAGCAGATGATTCCAGAACGGACTGCTCTGACCGGCGTTCTCGACGGCGATACCGATATGTTCAATAGCTTTGATTTTCATAGCCTAATCTTTACGGAATTCCGGGGGACGTTTCTCCACAAATGCCCGTGTACCTTCCTGCATTTCCGCTGTTTCAAACAGGTTGGCAAATGCCTCCAGCTCGTATTCCAACCCATCTGTCAGTGATCGATCTTGACCGCTGCGAATACAATCCAGAGCTATCCGTACCGCCTGCGGTCCGTTCCCCACGATCCTGGTGGCAATTTCCCGGGCTTTTGTCATCAATTCAGCAGGTGAAACCACTGCATTGACCAGCCCGATTCGCAAGGCTTCATCCGCTTTGATTATACCACCGCCGGCAATCATTTCAACCGCCTTACCCTTTCCGATCAGGCGTATTAATCGTTGAGTACCACCCCAGCCGGGGATTAATCCCAGTTTTACTTCCGGTTGACCGAAGATAGCATTGTCTGTGGCGATCCGAATGTGACAAGCCAGACTAATTTCCGTTCCGCCTCCTAAAGCAAAACCATTGATAGCGGCAATCACTGGTTTAGGTGCATTTTCAATCGCATTTAATAATCCATGTCCGGCTCGCCCAAACTTCAGTGCTTCTGCCTTGGTCATTTGGGACATGGCTTTGATATCCGCACCGGCCACAAAGGACTTGTCTCCCGCTCCGGTTAAAATTATAGCGCCTACAGTGGGATTGGCAATAGCTTCGTTCACAGCCTGGTGTAATTCGCCAACCACCTCCAGATTCATGGCGTTCAGGGCTTCAGGCCGGTTGATCGTAATTGTAGCGATATTGTCGGCAATATTCTTTATTATGAACGGCATTATGCTTCTCTTCTTTTCATTAAGTGCGCCAGAAAGTCCGGCTGAAAATGACCATTACAGTAAAAATCTCCAGACGGCCGAGCAACATGCAAAACGACAATAACCATTTCCCAATCGGATGCAATAAGGCATAATTGTCAGTTGGACCAAATTCTCCCAAGGCGGGGCCGATATTTCCCAGAGCTGAAGCTGCGGCTCCGATTGAAGATTCAATATCCCAGCCCAAGGCAGTCAGTGCTACTGCAGAGGCGCCAAATATCATTACATAAAAGAGGAAGAATCCCAGTGTATTGCGAATAACATCTTCGCTGATGGTGCGGCGACCTATCCGGACCGGGAGGATGGCATGGATATGCAACATCCGGCGGGTTTCCAACAGGATGTATTTTATGATTAAAATAATGCGAACTACCTTCATTCCACCGCCGGTGGAACCACCCATTGCGCCAACGAACATCATGCCCAATAATAACAGTTGGGCAAAATAAGCCCATAACTCATAATCGGCAGTACCGTACCCGGTAGTGGTAATAATCGAAACGGTCTGGAACAGTGAATCACGGAAATTGATATGATCCCAACTATCAGATTTCAAACAAACACTGATAAAAATCAAAAATGTAACACCCATAATTATACCGAGATAATAGAGAAATTCCTTGTCCCGAAAATATGATTTTAAATTACCCGATAGCGCCCGGAAATGTAAACTAAAGTTGACTCCGGCCAAGAACATGAAGAAAATGATGATGTAATGAATTACCGAACTGTCGAATGCGCCGATACTGGCATTCCGGGTTGAGAACCCCCCTGTTGGCATAGTAGTGAAAGTATGGCATACCGCATCAAATAGCGACATACCGGCAAACATTAGCATTATTGCTTCAGCCAGACTGATCCCCACATAAACCAGCCACAGGATTTTGGCTGTTTCACGCACCCGTGGTCGAATTTTATCTGCCACTGGACCAGGTACTTCCGCTTTGAACAATTGGACTCCCCCAACGCCCAGTAACGGTAAAATAGCAATATAAAACACGATGATTCCCATGCCGCCAATCCACTGGATAAAGGAACGCCAATACAGAGTAGCATGTGGCAGACTTTCAATACCATTTTCCAGATGGGGCATAGTCTGAGTACTGCCAATTATGGTTGCCCCGGTGGTAGTAACACCAGACATGGCTTCAAAGAAAGCATCAGTAAAACTGGGGATCAAACCACTAAAATAAAACGGTAAAGAGCCAACTAAGGCAGTTATAATCCAGGCGAAGGTGACTACGGCAAATCCATCCTTGATAGTCAAACGTCTGTATTTACGGGTAAACAGCCAAACCGGGATACCAATTACGATACATAAGGTTCCGGCAATTATGAAACCAAACAAATCCGTTTCGTTACCGAACCAGGCTATCAAAATCGGAACAATCATGGTCACTCCCAAAGAAGAAACCAGAATGGCCAGAATATTGATAATTGTTTTGGGATTCATCAGGCTTTAAACAATTTTTTCAGCTTGGGAATCGCCGATTGCTTAGCAAATACCAGAACTGTATCCTCTTCCGTAATCTGTGAAGTTCCGCGAGCGATGACCAAAGCACCATGGTGATTGATCACTCCAACAATACTTTCTTTGGGAAAATTCAATTCCTGCAGTGTCTTAGTGGTTACTTTACTTCCTGGTTCAGGATTGAATTCCAGAACATCCACGTCAATTTCATCAAAGGTCGTGATTGCTGTTTCCAACTGGGCACTCCGGATAAAACGCAAAATGGCATTCACTGTCGATATGTTTTTACTGATTACCGCATCTAATCCGATTTCTTTGATGATTGGTAAATATTCGGTGGTGGACATATGACAGATCGTCTGCTTAACGCCCAGATGCTTAGCCAGTAACGCCGACAGAAGATTGGTCTGTTCGTTATGAGCCACAGCGATAAAACTATCCAACTCACTCACATTCTCAGAGCGTAAAAATTCAACATCGGTTCCATCCCCATTCAGGATCATCGTATTCTCCAAGGTTGTAGCAATCGTCTCCGCTTTATAGCGGTCGACCTCCACCAGACGAACGGAAATTTCATCCTGCAATTCTTCCGCCACAGAGCGTCCGATCTTGGTACCCCCCATAATCATAATCCGGCGGGTCTTACTGATATCTTTGCCTAATAAATGCATCAAGTCATCCACTCGATCAGTCCGGATCAGGAAATACCCCACATCCCGCTCTTGAAAAACAAAATCACCCCAGGGGACATAACTATTGCCATTACGGAGAACGGTAATGATACCAAATTTGAAATTATCGCTACGGTTATTCAGTTCCGCTACTGATTTACTAACTATCGGGGAATCGGCATTGATCCGAATGCCCAATAATTGAAGGCGGCCACCTTCGAATTCCATCACCTGAGTTGCATAGGTTCTCCTGACTAACCTGACTATTTCCTGACAGGCAGCTTTTTCAGGGTGAATCACCAGATCGATTCCAAACCGCTCGGGTCTGATAATCGATTCGCGGGTTGAGTATTGCTGATTTCGCAGCCGAGCAATTATCTTCTTAGCACCCAATTCATGAGCTTGCTGGGAAGCAATCAGATTGACCTCATCTACCCTTGTTACACAAAGAACATAGTCTGCTTCTTGAACCTTTGCACGGGTCAAATTACGGGGACTGGCACCGTGACCTTCTACCACAATTACATCCAGATTTTCAGCAATCCGGCGGCATTTATCCAGCTCAATTTCAATTACGGTAATGTCAAAATTCTCTTGACTCAGAGCTTTAGCCACATGAAAGCCAACTTCACCGGCACCGATAATAACAATCTTCATTTTTTATCTCCGTTGAACATGTATCTTTTATTGTTCCGTTTCCCTGGTGATATCGGCTCCAATCGACCGGAATTTATTCTCGATTTTCTCATAACCGCGATCAATATGATAAACCCGGCTGATATCCGTCCGACCTTCTGCAGCCAAACCGGCCAGTATCAACGAAGCGCTGGCGCGAATATCCGTAGACATTACCGGCGCGCCTTTTAGATTATTTTGTCCATAAACAATAGCTACATTTTTGTTCAGCTTTATATTGGCACCCATCCGGTTTAATTCAGGAATATGAGCAAAACGGTCTCGGTAAATAGTATCGGTTACCACCGCAGTTCCATCAGCGAGACTCATCATTGCAATCCATTGGGCTTGTAAATCGGTGGGAAATCCGGGATATACCGTTGTTGTAACATCTACGGCTTTAATTCGCTCAGGTTTTTTTATGGTAATATCATTCCCATCGATAGAGATTTCAGCACCCGCCTGCTCCAGTTTATCGATAACAGTGGTTAAATGAGCCGGATTTGTATCACCGATTGTAATCCCTCCAACCATAGCTCCGGCCATTAAAAAAGTACCTGCCTCAATCCGATCAGGAATTACCGTAATCGAAACCGGCCGCAAATTATTCACACCTTCAATTGTTAGTTCAGCACTTCCGATACCGCTTATTTTGCCGCCCATCAAATTCAGGAATTTGCATAATTGCGCGATTTCCGGTTCACATGCGGCATTCTCAATAATTGTAATACCTTCTGCCAGCACCGCCGCCATAACCATATTCCCGGTTGCCCCGACTGATGGAATCTCAAACGGTATCCGATTGCCCTTTAATCGTTTGGCTTCCGCTACAATGTAACCGCCTTCCAGTGTAATCTTTGCCCCTAGTTTTTCCAAACCTTTCAGATGGAAATCTACCGGACGCGGACCCCAGGCGCAACCACCCGGTAATGATACACGGGCAAAACCAAAACGGCTTACCAGAGGACCTAATACATAAAATGAAGCCCGCATTGTTTTAACCAATTCATATGGTGCTTCCGGCTTATTTACCGTACTGGCATTGATCTCTAATACATCACCCTCCAGGCTCGTCGTAGCGCCAACAATATTCAGCAACTTGATCATTGTAGCCGTGTCGCGTAAGTGCGGGAAACGCTCAATCTTGAGGCTACCATCGACCAGTAATGCAGCAGCCATAATCGGCAGTACCGCGTTTTTGGCTCCGCTGACTACCACCCTACCTGCCAGCGCTTTTCCACCATTTATAACTAATTTATCCATGATATCTCTCGTACAAGCGTTGCGCTGCTAGCCGGTCATCATCAGTAATTTCAGCTCCTGAAATTAATTGTGCCAGTGCATCTGATTTTTCTTCCTGGTCTAAATAGGAAGCATGTACTACCGTGTCGTCGGCTGATATGTATTTTTGAACCAACAGATGATAATCTGCGCGGACGGCGATTTGAGGTAAATGCGTTATACAAATGACTTGCTTATCACGGGACAATTTAACCAGGCTGTCAGCAACCAGTTCCGCTGCTGTTCCTGATATTCCGGAATCAATTTCATCAAATATTAGGGTATCAACCGGATCACTATCCTGCAATACTGTCTTTATAGCGAGCATTATCCGTGAAACTTCTCCACCCGATGCAATTTGGGTAAGCGGTTTGGTCTTTTCACCTGGATTGGCACTTAAATAAAATTCAATCACATCATATCCATCGGGATAGAAACGAACAGTCCGTTTCCCATATTTGACTGGTGAATTATTATCTGCTAATTGCGTCATGCGTATTTCAAAATTCGCTCCGGGCATTTTCAATTTGTACATTTCAGTGATTATTGCGTTGGAAAGCTTTCTAATTGCAGAACTACGTTTGTCATGTGCTTTATTAGCCAGTTCTTGATATTCTTCCTGAAAATTCAAGACATTTTGCTGTAATTGTTCAATTTCGTAATCCTGGCTTTCAAAGACCTTTAACTCATTTTCGATTGCTGCTTTATATTCCAGAACAGATTCAATGGAACCACCGTATTTTCTTTTCAATAATTCCAGATCTTGCAAGCGGTCTTCGATTTCCCGAAGTCGTTCTTTATCAAAATCAAGTGATTGAACATGTTCGAATAACCCGGAACTAACCTCCTGTAGATTGATGACTGCATCATTCAACAATTTGATAAAATTCTTCAGACCTGCATCCCATTTTAATAATCGCTCCAGTTCGCGAACTGACCGGTGTAATTGTTGTTGGACGGAGTTGTCATCAGTTTCCAAACAAGAATGTAAATCATCTATTGTGGTTATTATCGCCTCCTGATGACTTCCAACCGAGAATTCCTTGGCAAGTTTTAGATCTTCACCAACCATCGGTATTACCGCTGTTATTTCATTTAGCTGAAAATTAAGCAGTTCTTTTCGCTGTACAGCATATTCTTGCTGGCGTTGTACTGATGCAAGTTTTTTCCTGACTGCTTCAATTTGATCAAATCTCGTTTTCAATTTCCGGACGGTGTTTTGATTCCCAATATAATTATCAAGATATTTAATATGCGTAGCTGAATTCATAATTAACTGCTGTTCATGTTGACCATGAAAATCAGCATAATTCCTGGTTAGCTCGCGGTAGTCGGAATCATTTACCGGTGTGTCATCAATATAATTTTTTAACCGACCTTTTGCAGGTATCACTCTATAAACAGTTCTTTCTTTTGCTGACTGATATAAACTGGTTTCTACAACCGCTTGTGCTTGCCCGGTCTTAATCACTGTTTTCGTGGTTTTCATCCCCAAAGAAACATTTAAGGCTTGCAGAATAATTGATTTACCGGATCCGGTTTCACCGGTAATCACCGTAAGACCGGGTTTCAGAATGAGATCCAACTCATCAATAATGGCAAAATTTCGGATATGTAATCGGTTAATCATTCCCTTTTAGGAAAAGTAAAGAAATACCTAATCCGGCACCAATCCAAATTCCAAGATTATCAGCCAGAAAGTCAAGTAAATCCGGTTGCCGCCCCGGAATAAATGATTGCCAGGTTTCATCGAACGCGGAAAAGAACATACAAACGATTAATATTACTACAATTTTGCGCAATGATCGGCCAGGGAAGCTCATGAATGCCAGAAAACCCAAAATAGAATATTCCACAATATGCAATATTTTATCGAATGAGAATAGCTCCGATTCAGGAATATGATCAGCCGGTATACTGGAACCTAATAATATCAACAACAAATAGGCCGTCATTGCATAACGATATTTCTTTATCTGCATATCATGAAATTTTAATGCAAATCAGAGCGGTAGCTGTGGCATATTTAGTGGTATGTGAAATGCTAACTTTAATATCAGCATTATCGATATCTGAACTGTGAATGATTACTTTCGGAGCTCCATTCTCAAGTCTTAGAACTTCGATTTGCTTTAGGCTGATATTACTGACAGCGCCACTGGATAACAGCGCTTTTTTAACTGCCTCCTTGGCAGCAAAGCGTCCGGCATAATGAATTTCCGGCATCGGTCTGGAGCTGCAATAGGTAATTTCTTTTTCAGTAAATATGTGGTGTGGAAAGCGTTCAGGATAGCGTTTTAAAACAGCAGCTATTTTTGGTACGGAAATTATATCCGTCCCGATAAATGATTCCTCACTCAT